>JAEWNU010000188.1 GCA_023456995.1 Bacillota bacterium | reverse complement strand
TCTGTCGGCGCGGATCTGTGCACCATTGAAGAGGCACATGATTTTCTTGAGAAAGTGCCCGCCGATCAGCCTTTTATGGCGACGAGCTGCTGTCCGTCGTGGAGCGTAATGGCCAAGAAACTTTTCCCCGAATTTGAACCCTATATTTCGATGGCGCTCACCCCCATGGTTCTGACGGCACGTATGGTCAAAAAGAACCGGCCCAATGCCCGCGTCGTGTTTATTGGCCCCTGCGCTGCTAAAAAACTGGAGGCTTCGCGCCGAACTGTTCGCAGCGACGTGGATTTTGTGTTAACCTTTGAAGAGTTGCAGGGTATGTTTGATGCGAAGGATATTGATTTTAACACCATCGAGCCGGTAGAAACCGAGGTGTTTGGTGAATCGACCGGGGCGGGCCGCGGATTTGCGATTTCGGGCGGCGTGGCAGGCGCTGTAGCGCATGCTATCAAAACCATTGCGCCCGAGCGGGAAGTGTTGGTCGATTATGCCGATGGCCTGCGTGAATGCCGCAAGATGCTGTCATTGGCGAAGGCTGGCAAGCGCAACGGATATCTGCTCGAAGGCATGGGCTGCCCCGGGGGATGTGTTGCGGGTGCTGGCACCATTCAGCCGGTTTATAAAAGTGCTGCGAATGTTTCGCGCTACCAGAACAGTGCACCGGAGCAGAATTCGATGAATTCTCCCTATGCGGCACAGCTGCATGAGCTTGAGGATTAATAAATACTTAAGAGGGATACGGGCGAAAGTTCGCATCCCTCTTTTTTATGCGCTTATAAATAAAGCAGAGATTGCAAAAATTAGGGTTGTCCCATATAATACAGATTATAACATTGTTTGTTTATTTAAGGCGTTTATAGGAGGTTTCATTATGGATTACGCACAGGAATCACTCAAGCTGCACTATGCGCTGCGCGGCAAGCTCGAAACAGTTCCCAAGGTGGCTGTTACCAGCAAGGATGACCTTTCGCTTGCTTATACCCCAGGCGTTGCTACCCCCTGTTTGGAGATACAAAAGGATCCGTCGAAAAGCTATGAACTAACCGGTCGCTGGAATACCGTAGCCGTTGTCACTGATGGTTCTGCGGTGCTCGGGCTTGGCGATATTGGCCCCGAGGCAGGTATGCCGGTAATGGAGGGCAAATGCGTGCTGTTCAAAGCCTTTGGCGGCGTGGACGCCGTGCCGCTTTGCGTACGCTCGCAGAAGGTGGAGGATATCGTCAGCACCGTCGCGCTTTTGGCAGGTAGCTTTGGCGGCATCAACCTTGAGGACATCTCCGCTCCGCGTTGCTTTGAAATTGAGCGTCAGCTCAAGGCGCGTTGTGATATCCCGATTTTTCACGATGATCAGCACGGTACCGCTGTTGTGGTACTGGCCGCACTGATCAACGCACTCAAGCTCACCGGAAGAAACATCAAAGATATCAGCGTTGTTACCAGTGGGGCGGGCGCTGCGGGCATCGCCATCATCAAGTTGCTCATGGCAATGGGTCTTCAGGACGTTGTGATGTGTGACCGCAAAGGCGCTATTTACGAAGGCCGCGAAGATCTCAACACCGAGAAGCAGGAGATGGCGAAAATTTCGAATAAGCTTGGTAAGAAGGGTACACTTGCCCAGGTGCTGTGTGGTGCGGATGTATTTATTGGCGTTTCAGCTCCCGGAACCCTGACCGGCGATATGGTGCGCACTATGGCTGACAAGGCTATTTTGTTCCCAATGGCGAACCCTACACCTGAGATTATGCCCGATGAGGCGATTGCCGCAGGTGCTGCGGTGGTTGGTACCGGCCGTTCGGACTTTGCCAACCAGATCAATAACGTGCTGGCATTCCCAGGTGTTTTCCGTGGTGCATTTGATGTTCGCGCCAGCGATATCAATGACGAAATGAAAATTGCCGCCGCCTACGCGCTGGCAGGTCTCGTCTCCGAGGCTGAGCTTTCAGCGGAATATATTATCCCCGCACCGTTTGATCCGCGCGTTAAGGACGCAGTCGCAAAGGCGGTAGCCGAGGCTGCGCGCAAAAGCGGGGTCGCTAGAATTTAATCAGATTTTTTTGCTGCGGATGGCGTTGACTGTCCGCGGCATTTTCTTGCATCTGCACACCTTACAAAAGAAATGTTGTTTTTGGTGCGCTTTCTGTCATACAAGGAGAAAAAAGGCATCGCTAGGTTGTGTTGAAGACAAAGTCGTGTATAATAATGCTGTATAAGTAATCAAAACAGCAACACGAATAGTGGGGAGAGATGCTGATGAACACCGACCTTTCAGCGCTGCAAAATGGCAGCGATATTCGGGGGGTAGCGCTGGCTGTTCCAGGCGGAGCGCCGGTGAATTTAACTGAGGGCGTTGCGAACAGAATTGCAATTGCGTTTGTAAAATATGTTGCCCAAAAGACGGGCAAAACCTGTGAAAATCTTAGAATTGGTGTGGGGTACGATTCGCGCGTGACAGCAACGTCGTTAAAGGAAGCCATCCTTTCTGGCGTGCTGGCCGCTGGAGCGCAGGCATTTGATTGCGCAATGGCCTCGACACCGGCTATGTTTTGCGCCACGGTTTATTCCGAAACCAATTTTGACGGCTCAGTGATGATCACCGCCAGCCACTTGCCAATGGAACGCAACGGCATGAAGCTTTTTGACCGTGACGGCGGGTTCGACAAACCGGACATTAAGGCGGTGCTTAAAGCTGCGGGAGAAATCGCTGAACAATACAGCGACAAACACGCGCAGCCGCTTGATTTAATCGGGCTTTATTCAACTGATCTTTGTGAGAAAATAAAGCGTGGTGTTGCTGCGGCGGATTATAACTGTCCTCTTACCGGCCTGCATGTTGTGCTGGATGCCGGCAACGGCGCAGGCGGTTTCTTTGCAGAAAAGGTACTAATGCCGCTGGGGGCCGACATTTCCGGCAGCCAGTTTCTAGAGCCTGACGGCACTTTTCCGAACCACATGCCAAACCCCGAAAACAAGGCGGCGATGGCGTCGGTACGTGCCGCAACGCTTCTAAATAACGCGGATCTCGGCATCATCTTCGATACCGATGTCGACCGCATGTCGGCGGTACTGCCCAACGGCGAAGAGGTGAATCGTGATGCAATTATCGCGATGATGGCGTCAGTTTTAGCGCCCGATTACCCCGGTGCAACGGTTGTTACTGATTCGGTTACGTCGGACCGGCTTACGGTGTTTTTAGAAAGCAAGTTAGGAATGCGGCATCACCGATTTAAGCGCGGCTATAAAAATGTAATCAACGAGGCAATTCGACTGAATAAGGCAGGTATTGTCTGCCCACTTGCGATCGAAACCTCTGGTCACGGTGCACTGTCAGAAAATTATTTTCTCGATGACGGGGCCTATATGGCGGTTAAACTTTTAGTTGCTGCTGCACGCGCTAAAAGACAGGGTAAAAAACTCGGCACTCTGATTGAGGCACTGCCTGCTGCTTTTGAAGAAAAAGAGGTGCGAATTCCGATTTCTGGTGCCGATTTTGCCAAGACTGGTGAGGCGGTTCTTAAAGCTTTTGAAGAACGAGCACGCGAGGCGGGCTATGCGATTGCGCCTAACTCCTACGAGGGCATTCGGCTGTCTTTCCCTGAGGGGTGGGTACTGTTGCGTATGTCGCTGCATGATCCGCTGCTGCCGCTGAATATTGAGGGCAACGCCGAAGGCAACTGCCAAACTCTACTGCGCCGCGTGGCCGGGCTGTTGCAGGGCTTTGATGCGCTTGATCTATCAGTATTATAAAAATAGCCTGAGGGTGCATCGGTATGGAATACGGCTTTTTATTTTTTGGTATTAGTATAGGCATTGTTATAGGGACGCAGTATATTCCGCATCAGATTAAGAAGGGTAACAAAAAGGTAATCAATTATATTCGGCAATTGCTCGAGGAATTTGAGCGATGACAACTGGCCGTATTGAAACAATGGCTAAAACGAATGGTGGCGGATGCTGCTAAAATAAATAAAAGCAAATTGAAAGGAAACTTGTGCTATGGAACAATCTCGTGTCAGAGAGTTGGCGATTACCGCCACAAAGGCG
>JAEWNU010000187.1 GCA_023456995.1 Bacillota bacterium | reverse complement strand
CTTCTATGCCTATCCGGCCCTAATATCGTTTAAAGTTACTTTATACAACTGCCCCGCCAGTTAAGGAAGCCTTGCAAAACGCCAATTATAAACTGCAAGGGGAAACGGTCTGATGAAGATCAAGCATTCCCGTGCTATTCGGATAGCGCTTTTGATGCAGGTGATACCTGCGGCAGCGTAATAATTGGATTAAAGCTCCTGTGCAAAAAATAAATCGGGAATATTTTTAAGCGACTCAATCAACAGACCGCGCTCCACCCTTTTGCCGTCGTGATTAATGCTGAGTACTGTTGACACATTGTCACCAATCTTGCTGACCGTATCGATACTGGTTACACGCCAGCCAAGTGAATGGACCATCTCAATAATTTTCCCTAAGTGAACAGCTTGATTATATTCAATAAACAACTGAAATTTGTTAGAGTACTTGACATATCCAGCATCGAGACGGTCTATCACTTCAAGCACCAGATAGAGGAACAAGCACATGACGACAGCACCCTCATAAAAGCCGATACCAATAGCAAGCCCCATGCAGGCTGAAGCCCATAATCCCGCCGCCGTTGTCAACCCTGTGACCTGGTTGCGACCAGTCACCACAATAGTACCCACTCCCAAAAAGCCGATACCACTGATGACCTGTGCGCCCAGGCGGGCCGGATCCGCAGCACCGTTCATGGTGTTAAAGATATACTGGCTCACCATCATAACCGAAGCCGAACCGATGCAAACCACTAAATGAGTTCTAAGTCCCGCGGGATGGCGCTTTTTGCCGCGCTCCATGCCTATGACGCCGCCTAACACCACAGCAAGGGCAAACCGGACAAAAATCGAAAGCAGTGTCAGGGTTCTAAGTGAATCAAGAACTTCACCCATTTGAGCCAGCATCGCACTTTCTCCTCATTATAAGAATCCATTTAGATGGTTTACCTATAACAATTATTGCCCGGAAAGCAGCATCCCAAGCAGTTCATGCGCCTTTGGTACGAACAAACCCGATGCCTGCGCAGTTTTTTCGTTATATATGCGGGGCTGCGTTCCCTGCTGCCCCTTTCGGCAATAGGCAAATGGAACAGGGGTTCTTGTATGTGTTTTTAGCGCAATGGGTGTCGGGTGGTCGGGTGCGACCATAACCGCCCAATCCTCACCGCTCTTCTCGAGTGCTGCCATCACCGGCCCGATAATCTGCGAATCAATTTGTTCAATTGACCAGATTTTTTCCTTGAGCTGTGCCTGATGACCGCATTCATCGGGCGCCTCCACATGGATATAAATAAAATCGCAATCCTCATGAAGCGCCTTGATGGCGGCTTCACCCTTGCCCTTAAAATTGGTGTGATAGTTGCCGGTCGCGCCCTCAACGGGAATAACTTTCATCCCCATTGACAAGCCAATTCCCTGCAAAAGATCAACAGCAGAAATCATACCGCCACGAAGGCCAAATTGCTGCTCAAAGTTATGAAGCTTGGGCCGGGTACCTTCGCCCCAGAACCACACAGATGTCGCGGGGTTCTTGCCCTGAGCAATGCGGGCCAAATTGACTGGATGATTACGAAAAGCCTCAGTCGAATAGGCCATCATCTCCAACAGAAGATCGTGGTTGACTCCTTGTGGTATGTAAGCTTCACTAATTTTTTTGCCGGAAATATCGTGCGGCGGGACGAGCGTGGCACCCGTGCTGCCGCCTCTGAGCACCAGACAATGACGATAACTGACGCCTGGATGAAACTCAATTTTATCAGAACCAAAACGCTGCTGCATGACTTCGATTAGCTGCGCGGCTTCGGCACTGGAAATTTCGCCTGCAGAATAGTCAAGCATAGTACGCTCAGTCAACGCCTCTTTGTTTGACAGCGTCACTAAGTTGCAGCGATAAGTCACATCATTTTCACCCAGCGTCACGCCCATGCTGACAGCCTCAAGCGGCGAACGGCCGGTATAGCACTTCGATGGGTCCACCCCGATGATGGACAGGTTGGCTATATCACTGCCGGCTGGCAGATTGTCCGGAACGGTCACACTTAACCCCATGACGCCGTCGGTCGCGATACGGTCCATGTTCGGATGTTTGGCTACCTCAAGCGGGGTCTTTCCACCCAACTCGGAAATCGGTTCATCCGCCATGCCGTCGCCCAAAAAGATTACGCATTTCATTAAAATTCGACACTCCTTATTATAAACAAAGGCGGGACGCCGCAAAACAGACAAAGCCGTTTTTAGAGCATCCCGCTTCGCAATGATGCTATTTGCCAGACAAATAGAATTTTGCCGTCGCCGACTAATCGTCTGATTTCCCTAGCCGGCTAGATGTGCTTTTCTTCAAACGCACGCATGAAATTTACCAATGCCTCAACGCCCTCATACGGCATGTTATTATAGATGGATGCACGCATACCGCCCAATACCTTATGCCCCTTGAGGTTGGACATACCAAGCGCTGACGCCTCTTTTACAAACTGAGCGTCAAGTGCCTCATCCCCGGTACTGAAAATAACGTTCATGGTTGAGCGGCTGTCTTTTTCAGCGCCAGCCTTAAACAACTTGCTGGAATCGAGATAATTATAAAGCAGCGCTGCCTTGGCAACATTTCTGCGCTGCATCTCAGTCACGCCGCCGATGGATTTGATGTATTCCAGCACAAGCTTGGTTACATAAATGCACCAACAGTTGGGGGTATTATACATCGACTCTTTTTCAGCCATCGTCTTGTAGTTGAGCATCACCGGTGTGTCGGCGGCAGGCTCTTGAATCAGATCCTCGCGAATAATGACCAGTGCCATGCCGGCAGGCGCAATATTCTTCTGCACGCCCGCATATAACACGCCAAACCGGCTGACATCCAATGGTTCAGAAAGGATGTTGCTTGAAATATCGGCCACAAGCGGAACATTACCAGTTTCAGGAATATAAGGAAACTTGGTGCCATAGACAGTATTGTTAAAACAGATGTGTACATAGTCAGCATCGGGATTGAGCTTCAGTTCATGCTGTTGCGGAATATGGTCATATTTTGTCTCTTCAGAGCTCGCCGCAATATTAACTTTAATAAACTTTGCTGCCTCTTTTGCAGACAGCGCAGAAAAGTTACCGGTCTTGATATAATCCGCAGTACCGTTGCGCTTTAAATTAAGCGGAAGCGCCGCGAACTGAAGAGTAGCGCCTCCTTGCATGAACAGCACCTTGTAATTATCGGGGATCTGCATAACCTCACGAAGAAGCTTTTCCGCATCCTGCGCAATTTCAATGAACGCTTTAGATCGATGACTCATCTCCATCACGCACATGCCACTGCCGTGGTAATTGTACATGTCGCGGTTACACTCCTCAAGCACTTCGAGGGGTAGCATTGAAGGACCCGCCGAAAAATTATAGATGCGCTCATACTTTGACATCACTATGACCTCCTAAAATCTGCATAAAATATATGATCTATACCCTGTTGACTACTAAAGGCCTCCTCAGTACTACAGACCATTTATAAATAAAACTTTGTTCTTTTCATAAGATGTAATCCTGCCTCATATATGGCTATACACATCTAAAGTCGAAAAGCAACTATTCACAGTATATGTCGCCGGACAATCAGCGTCAACACCTTGTTTCACAAAATAAAAGAGAAAAGAAAAGTTATGACAGCTGATACAAAGTTTTGGCCTATCACAGCGCCAAATTTGGGATGATTTTTGCGACAATCCGTAGTGAAGGCTCTGCCAAACACAAAATACCGCGACGCTGATATTTTTAATACAGCGATAGCGGTATTTATGAGCGGACAAGCTTAAAAGAACATATAGAGTTGGCATTTTACCATGCCATTATAAAGCTTTCGGCGTCGGCTTGCCTGACGACCAAAAAGATTTTCAAAATGCTCATGCGGGCTGATGATATAATAGCTTCTACCCTCGCCCGGAACAAACACCCTGCCCATCGTTCGATAAAGCTCCTCGGCCTGATGCAGTTCAAGCATG
Organism: Bacillota bacterium; assembly: GCA_023456995.1. GTDB lineage: Bacteria > Bacillota > Clostridia > Oscillospirales > Ruminococcaceae > Yanshouia. The sequence continues at coordinate 4,032 of JAEWNU010000187.1, read as the reverse complement.
CGCTGACCATACGGGGGGTTGGTTAAAAGGGTGAACGGCTCCTCGGGCGGCACAAACGCGGCAATATCCGCAACGTCACACTTAACTTTAACACCCACACCTGCGCGTTGAGCGTTATCGCGGGTTAGTTTTATAGCATGCGGATCATTATCTGATCCAACTGCCTGAAATGCACCCCGCCTTTTAATATTCTCAAAGCTTTCCTGACGCACCTGCTGCCATTCCTCGTCAGGCACAAGACCCCAGCCTTCTGCAGAGAAACGACGTTTTAAGCCCGGCGCAACGCGAAGCGCCTTTGTTGCTGCCTCAATCAAGAGGGTGCCGGAACCGCAAAACGGGTCAAGCACCAGCGTATCCTCACGTACACGCGCAAGGTCGGCGATGCCAGAAGCCAGCGTTTCTTTAATTGGCGCAGCGTTTGCAGTAGGACGGTAACCCCGCTTATGCAATCCGTTGCCAGAGGTATCAATCATAATGGTAGCAACGTCCCGCATGACAGAAAATTGTATCTGGTGCACGGGGCCAGTCTCAGCCAGCCACTCTCTCCCGTAGTGCTCACCCAGACGTTTAGCCACCGCCTTCTTGATGATGGCCTGACAATCCGGCACGCTTTTAAGCTTGGAATTAAGCGACCAACCCTTGACAGGAAAAGCATCAGCGCTGCCGATATAATTCTCAAAAGGCAGTGCATAAACGCCCTCAAAAAGTTCCTGAAAACTCTCGGCGCGAAAACCACCCACCACAATCAGCACTCGTTCTGCCGTGCGCAGTAAAATATTTGCACGCGCAATCATTTGAGGGCTGCCCTTAAAGCATACCCGGCCATCGGTCACTTCTATATCCTGACCACCAATACGTTTGATCTCACCTGAAAGCACACTTTCCAATCCGAACAGGCACGGACATGCGAGCGTCAAAAAAGCCATTTTCCCTTCCTTTCAAATCACGGCAGTGCCCAAAATCAGGGCACTGCCGCACTGGTTAAAATTATCCGGACTATAAATAATTCGCAGCATTACTGGATGGGCTCAATGAGTCCATAGCTATTATCATGCCGGCTGTACACGATGTTGATCTTACCAGTTCCACCGTTCTCAAAGACGAAGAACTGATGCCCCAGCATATTCATCTGCAAGATAGCCTCGTCAACTGTCATGGCATGCACAGGAAATTTTTTATGCTTAACAATATTAAATTCATTCTCTTGCTCAGTAGGCAAATCAGCGGCGTCAATGTTTTCAAACGCTTTTTCGCGCACGCGATTAATCAGTTTGGATTTATTTTTAACAATTTGCTTAAATAATATGTCGCAAACAGCCTCTAGCGAGTCGGAACGGTCTAAGGTCGTTTTTTCGGATCTAAAAATCATGCCGTTTGAAGTGATAGTGACTTCAACGGTGTCGCGGCCGCGTTCATTGGTGACAACGACAACCGCATTGGCTTCATCATCGAAGAAGCGGTCCAACTTTTGAAGCTTTTTTTCAATTTTGTCGCGAAAGGAATCCTTAACTGTGGTTTTTCGTGCAGTAATCGAGATGTTCATAAAAGTACCCCTTTCCTGTGCTTTTGATAAGAAAAGCATTCGATGAATTCTGCTGTTTTAATTATATCACAGAAAAGGAATTTTGACAAATGATTTATGTGTTTCGTCTGTCGAGCTGAAGGATATCGTTACGCTTGTCATCATAAAAAAATGAAAAAGGGAGATTGTCTTCCCCCTTTTTTTCCATACAATCGAGGCCTTAATGCTAAGCAACAAATAATAGTATGTGCTAAAAACATTCGTTAAAGCATCAAAATCAAAGGCGTTATCTAACCTTTTTGCCATTTAAAAAGACTGCAATCGGTTTTTCAAGGCCTAATATCGGATCATTATTATAAATTACAATATCGGCGTCCTTGCCTATGGCCAATGATCCCACTCGGTCAGCGATACCACAAATCTCGGCGGCGGTAATGGTGACAGCACGTAGCGCAGCTTCGCGCGGCATACCCGCTTGATGAGCAATGGCGGCTGAAAGCATTAAAAATTCCTGTGGCAGCTCCGGGTGATCGGTGCAGATAGCAGTCTTCACCCCACATCGAAGCATAACAGCAGGCGTCTCGCGCGACATTCCTACCAACTCAGGTTTGCTGCGTGTACCCAGAATCGGCCCGCAAACCACCGGAACGCCCTCAGCGGCAAATCGTTCGGCTACGAGATGCGCCTCCGTCGCATGGATAATAACTCCACGCAACGAAAATTCCTTTAGAATGCGAACGGCGGTAAAAATATCGTCCGCGCGGTGAGCATGTATGTGAACCGGAAGTTCGCCTCGCAGCACCGGCAACAGTGCCTCGCTTTTTGCATCAAATTCGGGCGGATCAAGTTCGTCCTCCTCGTCCTGCTCATAGCGCTCATAATCCTCCTGATAGCGACGGGCAGCATAAAGCGCCTCACGGATCAGGGCTGTTGTAGCCATACGGGTACCTGGAGCCTGAGAACGCGGCGCATAGGTGCCCTTGGGGTTTTCGCCCAACGCAAGCTTCATAGCGGCCGTAGGTAACAGCAGCATATCGTCAATGCAGCAGCCACCGGTCTTAACCGCAGCAGACTGCCCGCTGATGGCGTTGGCGCTGCCCGGCCCGGTGACAACGGTTGTCACACCGTAATCAAGCGCTTCTGAAAACCCACGGTCTAGCGCGTTGACGCCGTCAATGGCCCGAAGCTGCGGAGTGATGGGATCTGAAGTCTCGTTGCCATCATCTCCCTCAAAACCTAGCCCGTCACCAAAAAGCCCCAGATGACTGTGAGCATCTACCAACCCGGGTAATGCCCATGCGCCGGCAAAATCGTAGCAGGCCTCATCTGCATCGCGAACAAGCTGCGACATAGGGGCAACTTCAGAAATCTTATCCCCTTTAATGCGAATAAAGCCGTTTTCGACGGCTTCGCCCTGCATCGTTTCAATCCTGATGTTTGTAATTAGCATATTTCCTCCAAACAAGAACGGCGTCTCCAAATGAACCTTGACATTCATTCAGAGACGTCCACATTTAACCCACCTCTGTTGCGGGCGGTTAAACGAAAAAGGGGCTGCGTCGGCAACCCCTGTCTGCGCCGTATTTTGAATAATCTGTCTCGCGCTGTAAGCGCATTAGCCGTTGCACCTAGTGACACAGCAATTATTTACAGTGCCTCTTAGGGCCTGCACTACCACGTTTGCTGTCTAGATTACGCCGGATATCTGACATCTTGTCGTCACTGGTCTGCTTAAAACGGCTGAGCATATCTTCAAAGCTCTGCGGCCCATTGTTTTGACGACTGAAATCAATATCACTGCCAGGCCCCACGCGTCTGGGAGGAGGCGCAGTCCGCTGTGACTGGCCGGGACGTGGCCCTGCGTTTGTACGTGGTGCCGGTTCCATCGCGCGTTTAATAGAAAGGTTAACCTTACCCTCAGGAGTAATTGCAATTACCTTTACGCTAACGACCTGGTTTTCCTGAAGAAAATCCCGAATTTCCTTAACGTATGTAGCCGCGATTTCAGAAATGTGTACCATTCCCGTTTTCCCACCCGGGAGTTCGACGAAGGCGCCAAACTTTGTAATACCAGTAACTTTGCCTTCTACAATAGACCCGACTTCAACCGCCATAAATGAATAGATCCTCCCAAAATTATTATCCTGTTTAGCTTATGTGCTTGTGTTAATTTCCGGAACGGTCAATAAAAATCTTTTCATCTGGATAAGCATAGCCCAGCTTATCCCGCGCGACGCGCTCAATGTATTCCTCATCATTTTCGCCGTTTAGAAGGCGCTGTGTTTCGGCATTGATGCGCTTTTGTTGCTCTACATTCTGCTGCAGCGCTAAAAGCTGCCTCCGTTTTGAGGTTACTTCAACCTGCATGCCAATCAGTGAGATCGCAACAAAGCCAACAAAACAAAGCATAAAGAAACGCACAAGCCAATTTGCTTTACGCTTTTTTCGCTTCGACACATTTACCCCTCCCTGTTTTGACCGGTGTAATCTGCCGCCAAATTGCGGTATAT
>JAEWNU010000186.1 GCA_023456995.1 Bacillota bacterium | reverse complement strand
AGGTTATAGATCACATTGTATACGACAAAAATGTCAAAGGTCGTGGTCATGAATCAGAATTTAGTTTATACCTTTATTTGCGCTTAATATAGTTCGCTTTTTTTGTTGGTCATCATATATAAGGTCTGTGTGCTAATTCTTCGGTACCAATATCGGTTAAAACTCCTGCAACCGCGCGATTCGGCATGCTATAGCGCTGAGAGAGATAGCGCATCGACGCTGCAAGTTCGCCATCCGGACCGCCAAACTGAGAAATTATTGCCTGTGCCATCTTAGGGTTTGGGTTGGTAATGTGCACGGGGAATTGTAACCGCTTTTCATAACTCCACATAATCAGACCTCCTCTATTTCCCAGGGCCAGGGCGTCTCAACCCACCGCCAACCGCCGGAGTTTGTGTCAACCATGCATGCGCGCATTGGGCCGACAACTTTTTGATAATTCTCGGTGGCCTGAGTCAACTGCTGTTGCTTTCTACGGTAATACTCCAGCGCATTTTGATCGTTGGGATGGGTGTCAAGATATAAAACTGCTTCATGAACCGCAAAACAAGATTGCGCTAGCTGCAGATCTGCCGCCTGCATGTTACTCATTGCGTTCATATTACGTGCTGGCATCATATTATTTTGCTGTATGTTTTGTGCATCTGGCACTCGGTTCTGCAGCGCCAGCATATCTTGTAACATTGTTGCATTCTGTGACATCATCCTGTTATTTTGAACCGAAATAATATTATCTAGTGGCAGCGTGTTTTCGGGCAAAATCATATTATCATAAATCATTTGCATTCGCCCCCTATTACCATCCATGGCAGATCGAGTTCTGGGAATACTGTTCCGCGCTGCAAGCCCACTGCAGGGTCATATGTCTGTGACCAGCCCTGCATAGGGACATATGCCATTGCCAGCGGCAGTGTCACTGTTCCCGGCATGGTCATGTCCGTTTGTGCCATTGCGGGCAAAACCATATGAGACGGATAGCACATAGCCGCCTGTTGCTGACGAAAATCCAAAGCAAAAACTCCTTTCGAGATTATTCTTAATCCATCCTATGAATCACCCTGTACTCGTGGTGACACAAAACCAAACGCAAGACGCATCGTTATTGGTTTCTTTTTTATCCTTTATTGAAAATTCTTTGAAATTAGAGCATAATATAAGGTAATTAATTTTGTTATTTATAAAAAAACAATTGTACACTTGGAATTAGAACACTACCTTTCAAAATCACCTTGTACAACTGATTTTTAATTTTTTACATATAATTTGCCTACTATTAAGGAGAGCATATGGCTAAACAATCTTGGAAGGGCAGCACGCTGCTAGCTCCTATACCTGCAGCGCTTGTCACCTGCGGTACGCTTGATGCGCCCAATGTTTTTACAGTGGCATGGACAGGCATCGTCAATACCCAGCCACCTAAAACCTATATTTCGGTTCGGCCGGAGAGGTTTTCTTACCCTCTGATTCGGCAATCAGGTGAGTTCGTAATAAACATTACGACTCGCCGTCTTTTACGTGCGGTAGATTTTTGTGGCGTTCGCTCTGGGCGTGATACCGATAAATTTGCCCTTTGTAATCTGACGGCCGAACCAGCCTCACAGCTGAGTTGTCCGATGCTGGCCGAAAGCCCTCTTTCACTGGAATGCCGCATTACTGATGTGCTAGAACTGGGTTCTCATCATATGATGCTGGCAGACATCGTTGCTGTCAACGCCGATGAATCTCTTCTCGCTGAAAACGGCAAACTTCAGCTGAACCACGCTGATCTTATTGCATTTGCGCACGGCGCCTATTATGAACTCGGGCAGCAGCTTGGCACGTTTGGATACAGTGTAGCCAAAAAGCCTTTGGTAAAAAAAGGCCGGGGCTTTAAGAACGGTAGTACTTCACGGAAGTTTTAACAGAAAGGATCTGCCCGGCATCTGTTGGGTTATTTAATTTATGACAGATTGTATTTTCCGCTGCCCCATCTGCAAAATGCCGCTAAAAGATACCGGTTTAGCGCTCAAATGCGACGGCGGCCACAACTTTGACAGAGCCGCACAGGGGTATGTACATCTTTTACCACCCAATAAAATGCATGCTAAGCTGCCAGGTGATAGTCGCGAGATGGTGGCAGCACGCCACAGATTTCTGGAGGCAGGTTTTTACCAACTATTTAGAGATCGCATCTGTTCACTGATATCAGATGAACTGAGTGGCAGCATCTCACCCCTATTGATTGATGCGGGTTGCGGTGAAGGCTATTATACTGACGCTGTTCGTCTCGCGCTGGAAACAGTCTGCCCATCGCCGATTGTATGCGGATTTGACATTTCCAAGCTGGCAGTTAAGACAGCAGCTATTCGTAGCCGAAAGCTGCATTTGGCGGTAGCAAGCTGCTTTGAAATTCCGATACAAGATGCTTGTGCCGATGCACTATTGAGTGTCTTCTCACCGATTGTTCCCACCGAGTTTGCCCGTGTACTCAAGCCCGGCGGTATAATGATTTTGGCAGTAGCGGGTGAACGGCATCTGTTGGGCTTAAAACAACTGCTCTACGAGACCCCCTATTTAAACACCTACCAAGAGACGTCCTATTCTGGTTTTACTTTTGAAAACAGACTGCCTGTTCGCACACATGCCGTGCTAGCCGACAACGGCTTAATTACTGATCTGTTTGCTATGACTCCCTATTACTGGAAAACCCCAGTTGAGGGGAGCCGCCGCCTTCAACAGGCAACTCAACTGGAAACTGAACTTGGGTTTGACCTGTTAATATATCGCCGTCAGGAGTGAGAAATGCTATGAAACACTTAATAACAGGCGCAGTTTCCTTTTGTACGGCGGGCGCCATTTATAGCTATTACCAAAATAATGTCTTGCAAGTCTCTCACCACACGCTAAACATTGGCTTGTCGAATTCACTAAAACTTGTTTGCCTTGCTGATCTTCACGGTAAGCAATTCGGTATAAACAATAGAAATTTAGTAGAGCAAGTACGTGCGCTGGCTCCTGACCTAATTGTATTTCCAGGTGATACACTCAGCGCGGATTGCCATAATCTTGTTCCAACTATTAAAACGCTCAAGAAGCTACGCCGCATTGCGCCCTGCTTTCTAATTGCAGGCAATCATGAGCACCGCTCTAAGCGCTGGCCTGAACTTGCTGACAAAATTAGAGCAGTTGGATTAGTTGTCCTTGAAAACAGTCAGTTTGATGGTTACATTCAGGGGGTTCCTGTTCATATACTGGGCTTGGATGAGGGCTTAGCTGTCTCTCGTTTTGATTATATCAAGGCTACTTGTAAAACATTGAAGTATGCCGATAACCGTGAAGCACTGCGCAACTTATCTCAACAGGATGGCCTGCGCGTCGTTCTTTCACACTTCCCTGAGCATTACGCGTTAATTGACGAGCTTTCTTACTGCCGTTTTCCTTTTGATTTGATGCTCTGTGGACATGCACACGGGGGCCAGGTTCGCTGGAGCAAACAGCTAGCACTTTATGCCCCAGGGCAGGGCCTTTTCCCTCGTTTTTGTCAGGGGCTGTATGGCAGTAATCCAGCGTTAATAGTCAGCCGTGGATTGGGTAATGACAGCCCATTGCCTAGAATTAATAACCGGCCCGAGATTGTAGCGGTAACAATTATGTGAGGCATACCACCGTGAATTATCGGGACAATACTATTTACTTGGCAGATTAGCGAAAAAGTTCCTGTGATAACAGGAAAACTCAATATTTCTTTACTAAAAACAAAATAATCTCTGTATATGTTGTAACGTAACAAATGCTTCATTTTTTAAGTGATCTTGCAAACAAATAGCGCGCTCAGCCCATATCTTGATACATCGCTGAAATCATCATTAATAACATTAATGCTACAATTATTGATCCTCCCGCCGTCTAACCTATTGACTTTTGCGCTACGACTATGGTATATTTATTAGGCTGTTTTGGCAGTTTACGTTATTATAGTATCGGGGTGTAGCGCAGTTTGGTAGCGCGCTTGGTTCGGGACCAAGA
>JAEWNU010000185.1 GCA_023456995.1 Bacillota bacterium | reverse complement strand
GCTTAGAACGGAGGGTGTAATCATAGGACCCCAGCAACCAGGCGAGGTGACTGCCAGAACCCGTTCTCCGCTGCATACTACCTGGTCCATTTCTTGGGCGGAACCGATAAGGGACACATAACCGTTTGGGCTTACAAATCTTTGATTAACTGTTTTTTTCACAATGATTCTCCTTGATGATTCTCATAAACTCTATTGGAATAGTTCTTCAAGAAATTCTTTTTCATTTGGCTTGGTACATTTGCTTACCACAACCATTACAATAGAGGAAACAACAAGGCTCCAAACTAACGGGTTAAAACCGAGTGGATTGCCCAAACGCAGAACATATAATCCGATTAGAGTAATAAATCCTGAAAGCATGGAACACAGGCCGCCCATCGGGGTGCCGCCCTTCCAGAAGAATCCAAGTACGATCGGAATAGTAAAGGAGGCGGCAAAACCGGAGATGGCAAACATGACAATGTCCTGCAAAAAGGCGGGAGGATTCAGAGAAAGCACCATAACAAGTGCACTAATCAAGGCGGTAGACAAGTAGCTAACTTTTTTAATTAAAGCGTCATCCGCATTCGGATTGATATTGCGTTGATAAATATCCTTCATGATTGCACCGCTCGTTGAAAGGATTAGTGAAGAAACCGTTGACATAACCGCAGCAAAGGGGGCTGAAAGAAGAATGCCAGACAGCACACTTCCGGTATAGGTTAAAACGATGGTGGGGAATATTCTGTCCGGAATATCAATGCTGGGGATCAACGAGCGGGCTGCAATGGCACTGGCAAACAGCGAGAAAAACCAAACCAGTGTAATGACACTGATCAAAGCGCCAGAGCGTTTAAGTGAGGTAACATCCTTGACAGTGAAAATGCGTGTAACAACGTGCGGCTGAGCTATAACAGCAACACCCAGTATAGAGAAGGTTGAAAAGGCAGTGGGAAGCGGTAAGAAGTTTTTAGGCCCTGCCGGAGTCAACAAATTTGGGTCGATCTGTCGTAGTCCTTCCGTAATTGCGACAAAACCACCCGCCTCTCGATCCATAATGACGGCAATGACAATTGAGCCACCCAGCATAATAAATCCTTGAATGATGGTATTATACGCAACGCCGCGGATGCCACCGACGGTGGTGTAAAGACCGACAATTACAGCAAAGAAAATAATGGAAATGGAGTAGGGCATGCCGATAAAGGTCTCGAGGATTCGGGCGGCGGCAACGTACTGAGATACCATGTAGGCAATGCCGAACACCAGAATGGAAAGAGCGGCCGCAATTCCCATCCACCGATTCTTAAAGCGTTCCACAAACAGGTCAGGCAGGGTGACGCAGTGATGCTCTGAGGCAAAGGCGGCAATGCGGCGCCCGATAGCGAGCATGCCGATCATACCGAGGACACCAGCGCCGGCTTGCCAGAGCAGAGCACTCCAACCGTTGGTATAGTAAACTGCTGGAGTACCGATGAAGGTGCCGCCACTTGTCCAGGAAGTGGCCCACATAAAGGCAACCAGCCAGGGCCCAAATGATCGACCGCCGACAAAATACTCCTCTGAAAAGCTTTTAGCACTTTTTCTTTGATAAAGAGCAAACAAGGAAACACCAATCAAAAAGATGAAATACAAAATAAAAGTAAAAATTGTAATGGAATTTACTCTCAAATCTCTTCATCTCCCTTCATGATAAAAAATCCATAAAATACTGTAATTGCTACCATCGAAATCCAAGGGATAACAACACCAAATAGAGCCCAAGTTGGAATCCCTGCGATAACAGAAATTTCTTCAGGGCTCTTGCCATACCCAAGGACGGCGCATATCAGGCAACAGATTAAGATGTAAGCCGCCGTGATTGTAGCGGCAAACTTAAACTCGCGGAGACAGAGTCTATAATGGCTTTCCTTTATTTTAGATTTTTGACTCATGGAAATTCCTCCTATTATAGCTTGTAAGCGATTGCGAAAATCAATCCCCAATGTTATAATGGAAACATAGTCGCATTTTCGGAGTGGGTCGGCAAACCTTCCTATTTTATAGGACTGAAAATAGCGGCTATTTTTTGTACCCTTTTTTACTTATCTTGCAGCTGTGCGAAATTTTGTGTTTGTGGGCAACCCAGTTTCTGTGAAATAAGACGGGAAAATTCTAAGAGATAAGAGACCATACTTTGCTCTCGTTCAGGCGTCATAACAAACTTCAAGGTAGCCATTGCCATACCTGCAATGACCTTCCCCTGATGATCGAAAATGGGAGCTCCTATTGCATATACGCCCAAATCCACCTCTTCATCGCTGACAGCGTAGCCCTGCTTGCGTATGCTAGATACCTCGTTTTGTAGTTGATCCCAGGATTTGCTAATCTGTGTAAACTGGTACGCAGGCACGCATGACATAATCTGGCGCTGACGTTCAGGTGTTAGAAAAGCAAATGCTGCTTTTGCTGCCGCCCCCGTATTGTAATACACGGTTTTTCCAATGTCGCAGTAGAAGCGAGCATTTTCGCTTCCATCCACGCGGTCGATAAAAACTAAATAGTCTTCCTTGCAGATAGCAAGCGTAACGGTGGTTTGAGTACGTGCAGCCAGATCGCTGATCAGAGGATGTGCAATCGGATAAAGATCCAGGTTCTTTAGCAAATGGTTACTTAATTCCAGAATACCAACGTCGAGCTTATACTTTTTACTTTCCGGATTTATAGAAACCATTCCTCTTTCCTTAAGAGAAAGCAGGATTTTGTAAACAGTTGTTTTATTGATTCCGGTAAAGCGACTTATTTCAGTCAATCCTAGCTCCGAACGTTTTTGGGTTGTCCAAACAAATAAAATATTGAGTACATTTTCAGCCGAGTTCAGTAAAGTAATGAAATCACCTCCTTTGGTTCTATATAGCAACCGTTGTTTCCAAATAACAGTTAGATAATATAATGTGTGGAGAAACTTGTCAAACATTATTTGCAATTTTTTAAATATTTAGTTTGATTGCTTAAATTACTCATTTCTTTTTGTGCAGAATAATAACTGGTAAATTTTCTTACCAAATGAAGTTTCAGAATTTGGGAAGTGGGGGTATACATACCATTTTGCCCCTAAAGCGTGCAAATCACGAACCACATTGATTGTTCTACGAGCGATGTCGCCTGTTAAAGAATCAGCTGACAACTACTGAACAAAAAGAATGGGTAGGGGTTAGAAAATCGGTAAAACGCAAAAAGGAGCTATCGCACCAACGCGATAGCTCCAAATCAATTCAAGTGTTTTATGAGTGAAAATACGCTTTAGACATTAAACCGGAACAACACGACATCTCCATCCTGAAAAACATAGTCCTTGCCTTCGGAACGGTAGATGCCCTTTTCCTTCGCCGCAGCAATAGAGCCGCAGGCTATAAGATCATCAAACGAGACAACCTCGGCACGGATGAACCCGCGTTCAAAATCCGAGTGGATTTTGCCTGCTGCCTGCGGAGCCTTGGTACCCTTCTGAATCGTCCAGGCGCGCACCTCCGGCTCGCCGGCGGTGAGATATGAGATCAGCCCCAGCAGGTCATAGCCCGCGGTGATCAGGCGGTCAAGGCCGGATTCGTGAAGTCCCAGCTCTTCCAAAAACATCTGCTTATCCTCGTCGTCAAGCTCTGCAATTTCTTCTTCAATTTTAGCACAGATGGGAATGACCTGCGCATTTTCACCCTTGGCGATGTCGCACACTTTCTGGTAGTAGCTATTATATCCGTCCTTGGCGTTTGTCAAATCAGCTTCGCTTAAATTAGTGGCATAGATCACCGGCTTTGATGAAAGCAGCGGCGCATCGTGCAGCAGCTCCTGCTCCTCGTCGGTCAGCGCAAAAGCTCGAGCTGATTTACCTTCGGAAAGGTGAATTTGGAGCCGTTCAAGCACTTCCACCTCCGCCAGATATTTTTTGTCGCCCTTAGCCGCTTTTTTGGCTCGGTCAATGCGGCGCTCGACCATTTCGATATCCGAAAAGACCAGTTCAAGATTGATGGTTTCAATATCGCGCGCGGGGTCCACCGAGCCGTCTACGTGAATAATCTCGCCATCATCAAAGCAGCGCACCACATGTACAATGGCGTCCACCTCGCGAATGTGCGAGAGGAATTTGTTACCCAGTCCCTCACCCTTTGAAGCGCCGCGCACCAGTCCGGCGATATCGACAAATTCAATCATGGCGGGGGTGACTTTTTTGGGGTTATACATTTCGGCAAGCTTGTCCAAACGCTTGTCCGGAACAGCTACTACGCCGACATTGGGTTCAATGGTACAGAATGGATAGTTTGCCGACTGTGCACCGGCATTGGTTATCGCATTAAATAGCGTTGATTTGCCAACATTGGGAAGCCCCACGATACCAAGCTTCATATTTAATAAACTCCGTTTCATGATGGATTTTTAAAGGCATTATACTAAACATATATTGTAGCATGAGTTTTCAGTTTTCGCAACAAATCGCGCGGTTTGGCTTTCTAACAAATAAAATTTAAATACTGTAGCAGAAAATTTCTAAAAATTTCACGATTCGGGCCGTAAATGATGTATAATATAAGGAAATAGCTGCAAATTTTGAACTTGTAACACAGCGCTGCAAAAGCGCCAAATGTCAAAATAATAAGGAGGTCTGTGGTCATGTCGCTGGAAAAAATTATGGTGGCGGATGATGACAAAAATATCTGCGAGCTGCTGAGACTTTATCTCGAAAAGGAGCAGTATACCGTCGTAATCGCAAACGATGGAAA
>JAEWNU010000184.1 GCA_023456995.1 Bacillota bacterium | reverse complement strand
CCTCTGAGGTTGGCCTGATTCCGCGTGTACACGGCTCGGCGCTGTTCACCCGCGGCCAGACCCAGTGCCTGACCATCACCACCCTGGGCGCTGTTTCCGAAGCACAGATTCTCGACGGCATTGGCTCCGAGACAGAAAAGCGCTATATGCACCAGTACAACTTCCCGTCCTACTCGGTTGGTGAGACCCGCCCCTCGCGTGGCCCCGGCCGCCGCGAGATCGGTCACGGTGCGCTGGCTGAAAAGGCGTTGCTGCCGGTTATCCCTCCCGTTGAGGAATTCCCCTATGCCTACCGCGTCGTGTCGGAGATTACCTCTTCGAACGGCTCGACCTCGCAGGCTTCCATCTGCGCTTCTACCCTTTCGCTGATGGATGCGGGCGTGCCGCTTAAGGCCCCTGTTGCAGGCATTTCCTGCGGCCTTGTCACCGAGGGCGACCGTTGGATCACCATGGTGGACATTCAGGGCGTTGAGGACTTCTTTGGCGATATGGACTTTAAGGTCGCTGGTACCCACAACGGCATCACTGCCATTCAGGTTGACATTAAGATTGACGGCCTGACCTTCGACATCATCCGCGAAGCGATTGCAAAAACTCGTGAAGCGCGTCTTTATATTTTGGACGAAATCATGCTTAAGGCTCTGCCCGCTCCGCGTGAGCAGCTCTCGAAGTATGCGCCCAAGATGCTCACCCTCAAGATTAACCCCGACAAGATCCGTGAAGTCATTGGTTCGGGCGGCAAGGTCATCCAGAAGATCACTGCTGAGTGCAATTGTAAGATTGACATTGAGGACGACGGCAACGTGTTTGTTTCCGCCATCGACATCAACGACGCCAACCGCGCCATTCAGGTCATCAAGACCATTGCAATGGATCCCGAGGTTGGTGCTGTCTACAAGGGTAAGGTTACCCGCCTGATGGCATTTGGTGCGTTCGTTGAGATCGCCCCCGGCAAGGAAGGCCTCGTCCACATTTCTAAGCTCGACACCAAGCGCGTTGAAAAGGTTGAGGACGTTGTCACCGTTGGCGATGAGATTCTCGTCAAGGTCACTGAAATTGACCAGCAGGGACGCGTCAACCTCTCGCGCCGTGAGGTGCTCGAGGCACTCGCCGCTAAGCAGCAGAACCAGTAATCAAATATTAAAGAGGATGGGACTAATCCCATCCTCTTTTTGATTGGCTAAAAACATTCCTAAAAAGACCTGTGCAATTAAGTTTTGATTAAGCTTTTTAAAGCTTACAGAAAGTAAGATACAACCCAAGTGCTCTCTCACACAAAAGAAAAAATCAGCCAGTGGAGATCTGGTTTACGGGCGGCTGTGCATCTTCATGACAGCAATCGAGGGCAATCGATCATTTCAGCTGGTAGAAGGATTTAATACACATGGTATTTAAACTTTAGTGTCATTTTTTTTGAAATTTATTGCTTGCAAACATATGAAAATTCTGTTAAAATCAATCTAGAAATCCTTCATGTCTTGCTATGCCGGTGTGATTCGTCCATCACAAGATCCATTTGACTTTTCCAGCTCTCCAAACTGCACAGGGTCATTTGGAGTTCCCTGCATAACAAGGCCGTTTCCTCACACACAAAAGTCCGCCGTCAAGGCGGCCTTTTGCCTTTTATGGATAAACTTTGCAAAGCATTAATAATTTGTTGTTGAGAAGTGCCCATATACATGCTAAAATAAAATTTAACGTATTCACACTAGGGAATGGATAAATAATTGTACATTTGAAGATGGAGTTGAGCTTTTTTTTGGACACAGACGGTTTATGGACCTTATTTCTGCTTTTTGGCCTTATTGTTATGTCGGCGTTTTTTTCCGCCTCTGAAATGGCGCTTTCAGCTGTAAATAAAATGCGACTGAAAACCATGGCAGAAGACGGTGACCCCCGCGCCCAGCGCGCACTGGCGTTGGTCGAACGGTTCGACCGCACGCTTTCGGTCATTCTTGTGGGCAACAATGTCGTAAATATCGCCGCTGCCTCCGCAGCCACAGTGCTGGCCACTCAAATTTTCGGAGTGGGCGGCATCGCAATAGCCACCGCCGTCACCACTGTTGTAATTCTGGTTTTCGGTGAGGTGTTGCCTAAAAGCATCGCCAAAGAAAATGCTGAGTCGACCGCGCTTTCGCTTTGCGGGTTGCTATCGGTCTTTATTTTCATCCTTACGCCGTTGGCGCTATTATTTGTCAAATTGCAAGAGCTTGTATCCAAGCTATACGGTGACAAGGCCAATCACCCGATGGTCACCGAGCAGGAGCTTTTGAATATTATAGAAACCATTGAGGAAGAGGGCGTGCTCAACGAGCAGCGCTCGGAACTAATGCAATCAGCGCTTTCCTTTGACAGCACCACCGTTCAGGAAATTTTGACCCCGCGTGTGGATGTAACGGCCATCAATATCGCTGATCCACCCGAAAAAATACGCGATATCATTCTCAGTGAGCGTTTTTCGCGCATTCCCGTTTTTGAGCGTTCGCTGGATAACATCATTGGCATTCTGCACACCCGCGATTATCTTGAGGCGCTGTTGGCGGGCAGTGAGCCCATCGACCTTAAGTCGCTGCTGGCAAAGCCGCTGTTTGTACACAAAAGCCACCGCGCCGCGCTGCTTTTAAACGATTTTAAGCGCCAGCGCACCCATATAGCCGTGGTCATAGACGATTTTGGGGGCACCATGGGCATTGTGAGTATGGAAGATCTGCTCGAAGAGCTTGTCGGTGAAATCTGGGATGAGGACGAGGACGAAGAAATCGACTTTGTCGAACTTGAGCCCTATGTTTACCGCATATCGGGCGACTACCCCGTCGAGGATGCGCTGGACCGCATCGGCTATGAAGAACGCGACTTTGATAGCGAATATTCCTCGGTTGGCGGTTGGGCGTTCGAACGTTTGGGCTTTATCCCCTCCGCCGGAGACGCTTTTGAATATAACGGCGTCCAAGTCGAAATTCTTGAAATGGAAGATCAGCGCATTGTGTCTGTCATTATGCGCTATGTGCCGCCCACGCCTGAAGAATAACCGGTTAACGGGCAGCGAACAAAAAGAGAGGAACAGGCGATATGAACCGATTTCTGGAAGCGAAACGCATTGTCATCAAAATTGGCACAACCACCCTCACCCACGGCGGCGGGCTAATTAATTACCGTCGTCTTGAAAGTCTGGTCAAAACACTGGCCGACCTCAAAAACAGCGGTAAGGAGATTGTGCTGGTATCGTCCGGCGCTATCGGCGTTGGCATTGGGGAATTGGGACTTAAAAGCCGACCTAGCGACATGCCAACCAAACAGGCTTGCGCCGCCATCGGGCAGTGCGAGCTGATGTATACCTACGACAAGCTTTTTAGTGAATATAATCATTCCGTCGCTCAGATTTTGCTCACCCGTGACGTTGTGGAAGAGGAGCAGCGCAAACAAAACGTCGTCAACACCTTTGAACGTCTACTGGAATTTGGTGTTATTCCAATCGTCAATGAGAATGACACTGTTTCGACCGAAGAAATTGAATTCGGCGATAATGATACCCTTTCAGCCATTGTCGCAAAGCTTATTCACGCTGATGTACTTGTGCTGCTTTCGGATATCGACGGCCTTTACACCGCCAACCCAAAGGAGGACCCCACCGCAACGCTGATTCCCGTTGTGGAAAACATTGAGGATGTCCGCCATCTGGCGGGTGGAAGCTCCAGCATATTCGGGCGCGGCGGCATGGTCACTAAAATTAACGCTGCTGACATCGCCTGCGGCGCTGGCATCGACATGTCAATTATCAACGGCTCGAGCCCCGCTTTGCTTTATGACCTGTTTGACGGCGCCCCGGTAGGCACATACTTTTTAGGGAGGAAGCAAGATGTATGATCTGGTAACCTTAGGCAAAAATGCCCGCAAGGCGGCCCGCCAGCTTATTACGCTGGATACCGCCACTAAAAACGCGGGGCTGCTGGCCATTGCCGCAAAGCTGCGGGAAAACAAATCCGCCATATTAGAAGCCAACCGGCTGGATATTGCCAGTGCCGAGGCCTGTGGTGTGAGAACCGTAATGATAGACCGTCTGACGCTCACCGGTGAGCGGATTGAAGGTATTGCCGCCGCCACCGAGGACGTTGTCGCTCTGCCCGATCCTGTCGGCGCTATCGACGAGGGGTTGACCCGTCCCAATGGTCTGCGCATTGTAAAAACCCGTGTGCCGATTGGTGTTATTGCCATGATTTTTGAAGCCCGTCCCAATGTGACGGTGGATGCTGCCGTCATCTGTTTAAAGAGCGGCAACGCCTGCATTCTGCGCGGCGGCAAGGAAGCCTATGCCACCAACCGCGTGCTGGTCGCGTTGATGCGTGAGGCGGTGCAGTCGGTCGGCATACCCGCCGACGCCATTAGTTTCGTCGAAGATACTTCGCACGACACCGCCGAGCGGCTTATGCGCCTTGACGGTTATGTCGATTTGCTGATTCCGCGCGGCAGCGCCAAACTGATTCAGTCGGTCGTCAAACACGCCAGCGTGCCCACGATTGAAACGGGTGCTGGCAACTGCCACATCTATGTTGATTCGGCCGCCGACTTGGATATGGCCGTAAATATTGTCGACAACAGCAAAACGCAACGCCCCTCGGTCTGCAATTCGCTGGAGACAGTGCTGGTGCACCGCAATATCGCGGCAAAGTTTTTGCCGCTGATGAAGACCGCACTGGATGCGCACAACACTGAATTGCGGGGCTGCCCCGAAACCCGTGCCATTTTAAAGGATATCAAACTTGCAACCGAAACTGATTGGGAAACCGAATATAATGATTACATTCTTGCGGTGAAAGTGGTAGGCGGCGTCGATGAGGCGATGGATCATATTGCGAAGTATTCCACCGGGCATTCCGATGGCATCGTCACCGATAGCGTCTCAGTCAGCCACAAGTTTGTGGCCGGAGTCGATTCGGCAGCGGTTTATGTCAATGCCTCCACCCGTTTTACCGACGGCGGAGAATTTGGCCTTGGTGCCGAAATTGGCATATCAACTCAAAAGCTGCACGCGAGGGGCCCCATGGGTCTGCGTGAACTGACCTCGATTAAATATATCGTAACAGGTGACGGACAGATCCGTGCCTGACGGAGGAAGCATGAAACGAACCAAATCTACACGCCTGCGCAGCCCGGCGCAGCGTCGGAAACTTGCGACCATCATCGGCGCTGCCTTTGCCACCTTTGCAGCCGTCGGTCTTATTTCGGTGGTAATCTGGGGTTTTGACCTTGTCGGCGGCCTTTTTGATAACAGCGCCAAGCGCGCCCGTTACGAAAGCTTTATCAGTCCGGTAGTTATGATGGACCCTGTACCTTTCTCCCGCGTTGAAAACGTGGAGCAAAATCTGCTGTTGCAATCTTCGCTGTGGGCGGCGCTGATGGGTGAAAACCGCGGTGCTTACGCCTATGACGAAAACGGCCTGCTGCTTGTGCCTTCCTCGGATGTTGATGTAGCGGCATCTAAGCTTTTTGGCCCGAGCGTTGTAGTTACGCACCAGAGCTTTGAAGACAACGACGCCAGCTACCTGTTTGATCCCGAAATTTCGGCGTATCGCGTCCCCTCCATCAACAAGGTGGCTTATTCGCCCTCTATTTCTCAGATCGTCAAAAAGGGCGACATTATAACGCTGACTGTCGATTATATCGCACCGGGCAACATCTGGAGTACCGACCCGCAGACCGGCAAAGATTCCAACAAGCCCGCCGCCGAAAAGACGATGCTTTATACCCTTACCAAGTGGGATCAGGGTTACTACATCAGCGCTGTTAGCGACGTGGATACCGGCGTTCAGCCGCGGTCGTAATTATTAAACAAATAAAGCTTCGTACCGATTAACAGCGGTGCGAAGCTTTTTTGATGCTGCTTTTACGATCCTGCTCCTTTATAAAAAGAAAAGCACCCAACCTGTCTTGGAGGATGGGTGCTATGCTTTCACGGGAATAACTTTTTTTATACTTGATTCAAATCGCGCTTGGAAACCTCAAACAAATAATGTGCGTAAAGTCCCTTGACGGTGTAGCGGTACGGCAGTGTAAACAACCTCGGCAGTATTAGAAAATCCAGAATGCGCCAGCCCAGCAACGAAAGCTCGAGCACCAAAAGTTGGGTAAGCCTACCCCGGCTTAAGCTTATCGACTGACTGATCGCCTCTCGTGCCGCAAGATTACCATCGTTTACGAGGGCATATTCAGCCAGATAATAGCGCATGAGCCATATCATCAAGAAAGCGCCGAGAAAGGCCAGCAGCAGAAAGCCTACAAGCATCAGCCCCAGCGACAGCACCGATTCGAGGTCGGTATCCCCCTTTTTCTGCCACAACCCGGCAAGATAGATAAGTGCCGTAGGCCCCGACAAAAAGAGAGCCGACCACAACAGCCGCCTTACAAACAGGCAAACTTGCAGCCAAAGCACCCGCCAAAACTGCGTGGCAGAAAGAAAATATTCAAAAATTGAAACCGTCGGCTCAACCTTGCCGTCGCCCAACATAAAAAACCAGCGCATAATTCCAAGCGACAACGGTGCCAGCACCAGAAAGTAGAGCGCTGCCACCAAAAAGGTCACCGACATTGCAATTGGGGAGACATTCGGCAAATCGTCGATATAAAGCTCCGGCGTTGCAAACGGGTCAACAAACGCTGGCAAGCCGAACACTGCCGAGAGCAGCATTTCGAGCGTCACAAACAAAAAGCAGAAAATCAGGGCAACCAGCGCGATTGCCGCAGCACGGGACCAATGGCGTTGCAGCGCCCGGCGCGCATTTTGTTTTATCAGTCTTCTCAGCTTCATCGATATTCCCTTCATTTTGCAATAATCTGCTTATAATAATATGCCATCAAAAATTCAACATGCAATTTTTGCACAGCAAGGATGAAAAGTTACAAGGTAAAAAACGGCCGATAAAAGAATCAAGAGGTCTCCGTATTATACGCATTCTGTTTAGAAATCCTCACATAAATTTTAGCAAAAGATTGAATCAACCGTTTTTGTTCTTATATTAAAGCTTAATGCCAAGGCAGTTTAGCACACGCGTATCTTTGCCCGCGGGCAGCCCAACCGGTACGCTACCGATAACCTCCACGACTTGGTCACGCATCCAAAGCCCCGTCGACATGCGGATGGTGTAGCCGGTGCCGTTGCTCAGCGCCCATTCTCCAATTGGCGCACGCGGCATGACGAAGGCCGACAGCAGGCTCATAAACACACCTCCGTGGGCGATAATAGCCGCCTCGGTAATGCGGTTCTGGGTCATGTTCATAAAGATGGCGTTTAAGGCCCCGCCGATGCGCGCGCCGAACTGTTCACTCGTCTCCAATGCCCCGGGCGGGGTGTTGTGCAGCGAATCCGCGATCCAGTTAAGATAGGCCGGATCTTCTTGCAGTGCATCGATGTATTTTCCCTCAAAGTCTCCCAGCGAAAGCTCTATCAGATCTTCCACGACGGTGCGGGGCTCATCGGGGTAAAGAATTTCAGCAGTTTGAATGCAGCGCAGCAGCGGCGAACAATAAACTTCCTGCACGGCGGGATACTCGAACTTTTCCTTAAGCATCAAAAGCTCCTCGCGCCCCTCTTTACAGACCGGAAGATCCATGCGCCCAGCATACCGCCCGACGCGGTTTCCTTCTGTCATACCATGCCGTATTAGGTGCAGTTTGTAAGTAACCATTTTTACCTCCACAAATTTGTTCAAATCTACATATTTTTACAAATGAATCATTATTTCTTTACAATCGGCCTTTGTTATACTATAATCAGTATACTCTTCGTAATTTAGGAGGCTTATCTTGATGAATTCACACTTTCCCCGAGTCATTTCTCTTCTGCGGCGCGAGCAAAAACTGAGCCAGAAACAGGCGGCCGCCGACCTTGGCATCTCTCAGGCACTGCTGTCGCATTATGAAAAGGGCATCCGTGAATGCGGACTTGATTTTGTGGTGAAAGTGGCTTCATACTATAATGTTTCCTGTGATTATCTTCTGGGGCGCTCACCGGATAGAAGCGGAACACTGCTCAATATTGAAGAGCTGCCCGCCCCCGAGGACGCTGGCAAGGAAAATGCGGTGGGCAATGTCGGCCTGCTGGTGATGCTTAATAAAAAGTTAATCTCAAATTCCCTTTATGTGCTGTTCGACCTGCTTGGCAAGACTAAAAATCGTCTGCTGATCTCACAGGTCTCGGCTTTTTTCATGTTAGCAGTATACCGTATGTTTAGAATTGTTTATTCTGCCGATAGTAAAAACCCTCAGGCATTTTTTTCTGTGCCCAAGCCGCTGGCCTCTGGCTATGCCGACGCTGCCATGCGCACGATGGAAAGCAACGCCGAGACGATTATCTCAGGTGAACTCAAGCAAATTCCCGGCCTGGGCGAGACCGAGGAAATTGTGCCGGTGTCGATAACCACCCAGTCCCTTAACGAAGGCTATCCGCTGTTTGCCGCCTCTCTGTTTAACCTGATTAAAAACGCCGAGGAACAGCTGCCCGGCGGCAGACCCGAAAAGTAACGCCAGATCTGCGGCTATTCAAAAGGCGGTTGCCGCGCTGGGGCGAGCCGCTATAGTTACCTAGATTATTATATCACAAATACGGTGCTGATTTCCATAGCAGTTGGCAGAACGTCGCGGAGTGGCTCACTTTTTTATAAGCTTTAAAAACCGCTGCAAAACAGCTTTGTTTGCAGCGGTTTTAATTTTTGGGGATCTTGCATTTGGGAAGTATATGCTTATAATATTGATCTCACCGACTACTTTGAAATCGCTGCACTTGAGCGGTATCTCTACTTTCAGACAGGTTTTGGTCGTTTCTGATGTTTTGGGCAAATCGCTCAATTTCGTCAAGCGTGCCAAAGGGCAGTGATGCCTGCATGATGTTTTCCTGAACAGCAGGGGGCAGGCCATCAAAATACGCCTTTACTTGCTGGTTATTCATCCATTCGGGCTTATTATTCATAAGTTGTACGCTCCTTTATTTAGCATTTGTCTTTATCTTGTACCAAACATTACAAATAATTCTCAGCTTGTCGAAAAAGTGTGGGTTCTGTTCAAAATACGCCCCTGTGGTACGTTTTAAATGGCCTTTTTAAGCGGTAGATTCAATGCATTCTGCTCAGAACGTTTGTTCGAAAATTTAACGCAATCGGTTGCTTTTCTTTTTCTGATGCGATATAATGTTCTAAATGTAGAAACGAATTACGGCGAAGCCGACACATATCAACGGACGGAGGATATTAAGATGGCTGAGGACAAGCAATCTGCACTGGAAACCGCACTAACCCAAATTGAAAAGAAATTTGGCAAGGGTGCGGTGATGAAGCTCGGGCAGCACAGCACACTCAATGTTGACGCAATCCCCACCGGCTCTATCGCGCTGGATTATGCACTGGGCATCGGCGGCGTCCCCAAGGGACGCATCGTTGAAATATACGGGCCGGAATCCTCCGGTAAAACCACCGTGGCGCTGCACATTGTCGCTGAGGCACAAAAGCGCGGCGGCGACGCAGTGTTTATCGACGTTGAGCACGCACTTGACCCCGTTTATGCAAAGGCATTGGGCGTTGATATTGACTCGCTGCTTGTCTCCCAGCCCGACACGGGCGAACAGGCGCTGGAAATCTGCGAGGCACTCGTGCGTTCGGGTGCGATTGACGTTGTGGTCATCGACTCGGTTGCCGCCATGGTCACCAAGGCCGAAATTGAGGGCGAAATGGGCGATTCACACGTTGGATTGCAAGCGCGCCTTATGAGTCAGGCGCTGCGCAAGCTGACCGGCGCCATTTCAAAATCTAATTGTATTGCCATCTTTATCAACCAGCTGCGCGAAAAAATTGGCGTGATGTACGGTAACCCTGAAACCACGCCCGGCGGTCGCGCGCTCAAATTCTATTCCTCAGTGCGCCTTGACGTGCGCCGCATTGAACAGATTAAGCAGGGCAGCGAGATTTTGGGCAACCGCACCCGTGTCAAAGTTGTCAAAAACAAGGTGGCCCCGCCCTTTAAAGAGGCGGAATTTGACATTATGTACGGTAAAGGCATCTCAAAGGAGGGCGAAATTCTCGACCTTGCGGTCAAGCTTGGCGTCATTCAAAAGAGTGGGTCGTGGTTTTCCTACGGGGAGACACGCCTGGGTCAGGGCCGCGACAACGTCAAGGATTATGTTAAAGATCACCCCGAACTGCTGGAAGAGCTAGCGGTCAAGGTGCGCCAGGGCGTCAGCACAATGGGCATAGAAAAACCGTCCAAATCCTCCAAGACTCGTAGTGCAGCCAAGGGCTCTGCCGATATCGACGTGGAGGTCGATGAGCAGAGCGGTGAAGAATGATTATTACCGACGCGCGGCAAACAAAGCGCGGCAGAATTTCGGTTTATGTCGATGACGATTTTTTGTTTGCAATTGAACAAGAATGCTGGCAGTGCTCAGGTTTTGATGTTGGTGACACGGTGGACGAAGATGCACTCAACGCGCTTCTTAGCCAAAGCCGTGAGCAGGAAGCCAAACGACGCGCGCTGAATATGCTCTCTGCTAAAAGTTACACCGTCCAAGCCCTCACCCGTCGCTTAGCCGAAAAAACCGACGCCCAGGCTGCTCGCACAGCCGTATCGCGCATGGAGGAGCTTGGATTGGTCGATGACCAGGACTACGCCCTGCGCTGTGCGCGCGATTTGTTTAATCTGCGCGGCTTTGCACCGCGACGCATCCGGTATGAGCTGCAAAAACGCGGTATCACCTCCGAATTGTGCGCGCTGGCTATTGAAGAGCTTGACTGCGGCGATCTTTCTGAACGCGCCGCCGCGCTTTTGCGCGCGCGTTTTGGCACGCTTGAAAGCGACGCTGACCTTCGCCGTGCTGCTTCGCTGCTCGAACGCGGCGGCTATGGCTATTCCGATATCCAAAGTGCGCTGCGTGCCCTATCTGAGCACGATTTTGAGGACTGAACACGTTGTTTAATCCCGTGCATCAGCGTTTAGTTGCCCATAATAGGCTTTGCCTAGATTTTTTAGTATAAAAAATTAAACCAAACAACAATTTGTACTATTCTTTTGAAAACAAGCTTTATAATAGTAATAATACATCCCGAAAGGAACCAAACAGATAATGACTTATAAGGTTGGAATGATTTCGCTGGGCTGCTCCAAAAATCAGGTGGATGCCGAGCATATGCTGGCTGAGCTGTCGGTAAATGGTTTTACCATCTGCAACGAACCTGAGGAGTGTGACGCCATCATCGTCAACACCTGCGGCTTTATCGAGGACGCTAAGCGCGAATCGATTGAGAACATCTTTGAGGCAGCTCAGCAGAAGAAAAACCGTCTCAAGGCGCTGGCTGTCACCGGATGCCTCGCCGAGCGCTATCAGCAGGAGTTTGCCGCTGAGATACCCGAAGCGGATGTCATCCTTGGCATGGGCGCGATGGGCGGCATTGCTGCCGCGCTGCGCCGCGCGCTGGAAAAGGGCGAGCGCGTCGTGGAATTTGGCGACAAGGCGGCGCTTCCGCTTGAGGGCAAGCGCATTCTGGCCAACGCCCCTTATTTTGCCTACCTTAAGGTGGCCGAGGGCTGCGACAACCGTTGCGCCTTCTGTTCCATTCCTGATATTCGCGGGCATTTTCGCAGCCGCAAAATGGAGGATATCGTCGAGGAGGCCAAGCTGCTCGCCGATCAGGGCGTGGTGGAGTTAAACGTCGTCGCGCAGGACACCACTCGCTATGGGCAGGATATTTACGGCAAACTGATGCTACCGCAGCTGCTGCGTGAATTATGTAAGATTGAAAAACTGCACTGGGTTCGTGTGCTTTACTGCTACCCAGACCGCACGACCGACGAATTGATCGACGTCATCGCAAACGAATCTAAGATTGTCAAATACATCGATCTTCCGTTACAGCACAGCTGTGACGCGGTTTTAAAGCGCATGTTGCGCCGGGGCGATTTCAGCCTGATAAACGGGCTGCTTAAAAAGCTGCGCGACCGCATTCCGGGTGTGGTGATCCGCACCACCATGATCGCCGGCCTGCCCGGCGAGACCGAAGAGGAGTTCGAGCATCTTTGCAACTTTGTGCGCGATCAGGCGTTTGAGCGGCTGGGCTGCTTTGCCTATTCACAGGAAGACGAAACACCCGCAGGCAAAATGCCCGACCAGATTGACGCATCCTTGCGCCGCCACCGCGCCGACACGATTATGGAAATTCAGATGGGCATCGCCAACGAGATTGCCCGCGCCTGTGAGGGCCGCGTGCTTGAGGTGCTTTGCGAGGGCTACGACGACGAGACGCAGTGTTATGTCGGCCGCAGCTATATGGATGCGCCAGATATCGATACCAAGGTTTATTTTACCGGCGACGACGGGTTGGAACCGGGTCAATTTGTCACGGTGGAAATCACCGGCGCCGACGGCTATGATTTGACAGGAGAGCAGGTGGATTAATTATGAATCTTCCGAATAAGCTGACGATGCTGCGCATCATACTGGTACCGTTTTTTGTGTTCTTTCTGATGGCAGGAAACTCTAGCCTATTTAGCCTGTTGGCGCTGCTGTTTTTTGCGGTCGCCAGCCTGACCGACATGCTGGATGGCAAAATTGCGCGCAGTCGGGGGCTCATCACCACCTTCGGTAAGTTGATGGACCCGTTGGCTGACAAAATCCTCGTCATGAGCGCCATGATTTGTTTTGTCGGGCTGAAGCTTGCCCCCGCGTGGGTTGTCATTGTCATTCTCACCCGCGAGTTTCTAGTCACCTCGCTGCGGCTTATCGCCGCCGGAGAGGGGCTGGTGATCGCCGCCGACAAATGGGGCAAGATGAAAACCGTCACGCAGATGATTTGGATTATCTGGGTGCTGTTTTGGCTGTGGCTGGCGTCTTCGCCGCTTAGCGGCGTGCTGTCTGCTGGCTTTGACGCCGTCGGAAATATTATCGCATTGGTGCTGATGTATGCCTCGGTGTTTTTCACGCTTCTTTCGGGCTTTAACTACGTCTGGAAGAAC
>JAEWNU010000183.1 GCA_023456995.1 Bacillota bacterium | reverse complement strand
GACGTGCTGCCAGCAGAAGGTGTATCCGCTGATATGCTGGTACAGGCGGCGGCATCCTTAGAGCAGGCCTCCGAGCATCCGCTGGCCGAGGCGGTCACTTTATATGCGCAACAACAGAAAATGGTGCTTTTAGTAGTTGAAAAATTTGAGGCTATTTCTGGCAAGGGGCTTTCAGCGGAGATTGCAGGTGAAGTTCACTATGCGGGCAACGTGGCACTGATGCGGCAACAAAATATAAACTGCTCACGGTTGGAAAAACAGTGTGACACGCTGGCTGAACAGGGTAAAACACCACTCTACTTTGCAAAGGGTGGAAAGTTACTGGGGGTAATTGCGGCGGCGGATGTCGTCAAGCCAACCAGTCGACAGGCTATCACACAACTCAAGGCGCTGGGCGTCGATGTAGTAATGCTCACCGGTGATAATCGTAAAACGGCAGAAGCAATTCGAAGAAGCCTTGACATCGACCGCGTGGTAGCGGAGGTGCTGCCGCAAGATAAAGAGAGAGAAATTCGCGCCATACAGGAGCAGGGTCGGCGCGTAGCAATGGTTGGTGATGGCATCAATGACGCGCCGGCGCTGACCCGGGCGGATGTAGGTATTGCCATTGGTGCCGGAACCGACATCGCCATCGAATCCGCCGATATTGTGCTGATGAAGAGCGATCTGCTCGATCTTGTAACGGCGCTGCGGCTCTCTCATGCAACAATACGCAATATAAAAATGAACCTATTCTGGGCGTTTTTTTATAACGCAATTGGCATTCCACTCGCCGCTGGTCTGCTTTATCCGACGTTCGCCTTAAAGCTTAACCCGATGTTTGGCGCGGCCGCCATGAGCCTGAGCTCGGTCTGTGTGGTGAGCAACGCACTGCGATTGCGATTTTTTAAGCCACAGGCCAATGCCGATAAACAAATTGAGGATAATTCCCAGGTAGACTCTCAGCAAACTAATCAAGAACTGGAGGAAAACGATATGAAAAAAATTATTACAGTCAACGGTATGAATTGCCAACATTGTCAAGCCTCGGTCGAAAAGGCGCTCTCAGGGGTTCAAGGGGTTGCTTCTGCCAAAGTAGATCTCGCCAAGAAAACCGCAACGGTTACGCTTGCATCTGAAGTTGCGGACGACGTACTGATCAAAGCGGTGAGTGACGCGGGGTTTGAGCCGGTATCGGTCACCGAGAAAAAGGGCCTGTTTGGCAATTGAGAGGGAGTAGCTTCTTATGCGCGCGGATAAAGAAAAGGTTTCCCGGCTTCTTAAGACGGCACGGGGACAGCTGGATGGTCTTCTGCGCATGGTGGAAGATGATCGCTACTGCATCGACATATCGACTCAACTAATGGCTACCGAAGCGATTTTGCGCCGGGCGAACCGCGAGGTGCTTGCTGCGCACATGCATGGCTGCCTGCTTGAAGCTGCTCAGCAGGGTGATGCTGAGCAAAAGGTCGATGAACTGATGAAATTGATTGACAAAATGGCAAAGTAATGACAAAAACTGAGCGACACTGCAATTTAGCAGTGCCGCTCAGCTTTTAAATAAACATTAAATTATCAATCCATCATCAAAGCCTTGATCATCATTCTGGTCGTAATCGTCCAAAAAGCTGTGTTGTTCGCCGTTTAGCGTATAGCCAATGACCGCTCCCAGCTTAATGTTATGCACACTGCGGAAAATGTTGAGTGGTACCTGAGAATTGCCCTTTTCGAGCTTTGCAATCAACGCTTTGATCTCCGCGCGCTTTGAGGTGGAATTATCGCCAACAGTAGAACATTCGGTAAAGCGGCAGGCGCAGTTTAAAAATTCTAGCTTGTTATAGTTCTTCCAGCGGATGATTTCAGCTTCGCGCACCAGATAAAGTGGACGTATTAATTCCATCCCCTCAAAATTATCGCTGTGCAGCTTGGGCATCATCGTACGAACCTGAGAGCCATAGATCATGCTGATGAGAACAGTTTCTATCATGTCATCAAAGTGGTGACCCAGCGCGATTTTGTTGCAACCCAAGGCTTTTGCCTGCGCATAAAGATGACCACGCCGCATACGAGAACACAGGTAACAGGGATTTTTAGGCTGACTAAAAACATAATCATAAATATTGGCATCGAAAATAGTAATCGGGATATTCAGCTGTTGCGCGTTGTCTTCAATCATTTTGCGGTTTTCGGGAATATAGCCAGGATCCATGACAATAAACTTCACTTCAAATGGGAAGTCGCTGACCTTGTGCAGCTGTTGCATTAACTTTGCTAGCAGCATCGAATCCTTACCGCCTGAAATGCAGACGGCGACCCGGTCACCAGGGGAAAGCATTTCATATTCTTTTATAGCGCCTACAAATTTGCTCCAGATCGTTTTACTGAACTTTTTATGCAGGCTATGTTCAATTTCTTTATATCGTTCCATCTTGCTCATCCTCGTGTTATATAAACCTATTATTTTAATAGGGATATCATAACATACTGTGCCATAACAGTAAAGGGCGAGAATTATTTTCATAGAATCGCCCAAAACCTATTACAAGAGCAGCCAATAAAATCTTTTGTGGTCCCTATTTAGGTGTTACGTGTCTAGACGATTAACAATGTAAACTTTTTTAGAAAGCGCTGGAAAACAGCATACTCATATGGTATGATTTCCTAAAACAACCACGGGAGGTCACGCGATGCAGTACTTACTGTCGTTTCTTGAGGGCATCATCACATTTATTTCTCCTTGTCTTTTGCCGCTGCTGCCGGTCTATATTTCTTATTTTGCCGGGCAGAATGGCGAGGATAATACCCGAAAAACGCTCAAAGGTGCGTTGGGTTTTATCACGGGATTTACAACTGTATTTGTGTCTCTGGGGGCGTTTGCGGGTACGCTGGGCGGACTTTTAAGTCGTCACACCGCCATGGTCAACCTGATAACCGGCGCGGTAGTCATGATTTTGGCTTAAATTATCTTGGCATTTTCAAAATTAGTTTTTTAAACAGCGTGATTCGACATAACACGGCCACTGTCTCACACAGCTTCTTCTCAGCGTTTTTATTTGGTATGGTTTTTTCGCTGGGATGGACACCTTGTGTCGGGGCGTTTTTGGGTTCTGCGCTAATGCTGGCGTCGCAGCAGGGGTCGGCTTTTAGCGGTATGCTGCTGCTGCTCTGCTACTCATTGGGGCTCGGGGTGCCGTTTTTGTTGGCAGCCTTACTTCTAAAACAGCTGCAGGGTAGTTTTAATTGGATAAAATCTCACTACACGATAATTAACACAATATCGGGGTTACTGCTGCTGACAGTGGGCATCTTAATGATGACTGGTCAAATGGGGCGGTTTCTGGCTCTGTTGAGCCTTTAAAAACAAAAGGGGGATAGATACAATGACGCAAAATAAAAAGCTTGGCCTTACCGTTTTGCTGCTGTGCGGTGTGATAGCGGCGGCTTATTTTGGATACAAAACGCTAAGTGCGAACTATTTGACCGATAATTTACGGCCCGCATCTTCTGCGTCTTCGGGCGAACAATCGGGAGAGGGTAGCGCCGCCGAAAAGCCTGAGCGAACGGTTGCACCGAACTTTACCATGACAGATCTTGAGGGTAATAAGGTGGAGCTTGACAGCTTCAAGGGTAAGCCGATTGTGCTGAACTTCTGGGCGAGTTGGTGTGGCTTCTGTGTTCAGGAAATGCCGGACTTTGATACTGTCTATAAAGAGCTGGGCGATGAAGTCACTTTTGTGATGCTCAATGTGACCGATGGCGTGCGTGAGACTCGCGAAAAGGGAGAAAAGTACTACGCAGAAAAGGGATATTCCTTCCCGGTCTATTTTGACGACCAGGGGACGCAGGGTACTAACGCTTACGGCGTTACGGGCTTCCCGTCCACATATTTTATTGACAGCAATGGTAATCTAGCTGCTTATGCGGGCGGTATGATCGACCAAGAGGCGCTGCGGCGGGGCATAAAGCTTGCGCAGGAGCAGGACGCTGGACAAGCGCTGGAACAAAAAAATGTAAGTTGGTGTACAATGGAACCTGTCTACAACAAAATGAATGCTGAAAATGCGAAGCAGATGATGGCTGAGTTTGATGAAACCGAAGACAGTACCTATGTCTTATTGGATGTGCGCACTGAACAGGAGTTTAAGGAAAAGCGCATCCCAGGTTCGGTACTGATACCCGACTATGAACTGGCTCAACGTGCCGAGGCCGAACTTCCGGACAAGCGCCAGGTGATTTTTGTCTACTGCCGCAGTGGCAGGCGCAGTGAGGCTGCTGCAAAAGAGCTGGTGGCGATGGGATATAATCACGTTTACGATGTCGGTGGAATCATCGACTGGCCATATGAAACCACGCAGGGGTAGCAATTAAAAACCGCAGGGGCGAAGGATTTTCATCCTTCGCCCCTGCGGTTTTATGTTCATTCAATGGTGTCATTTACAGAGAACACGCTTTAATTAGAGCGCAGCACCTGTGCCGGGGTTGGTGGGAGTGGTGGGGGTAGTGGGGGTGCCACCGTTGTTGCCATTGTCAACGGGAGGGTTGATGATGGTCAGAGCGGTGTCAGAAACGATGTACTTGCCAAGAGTCTTGGTCTTGATGATGAAAGCTTCATCATACTCATCGTACTCGGCATTCAGACGAACCATGGTGCCGTCATTCTTGAGCTGATAGAGGAAAGTACCTTCGTCAGCAGCAAGGGTCAGGACGCCGGTCTTGTTAAAGGTAGCGCCGTTGCCATAGAAGAAGTTCAGGTTGGCATCGGGATAGAGGTCAGCAATCTTGGAATCGAAATCAGTGGAAGCGGAGATCAGCAGCTTGCTCTGGCCAACGGTGTTGACGGTGAAGTAGCTATCTTCGTCGGACTCAAAGGTGAACTCTTCCTCAGAGTCACCAACAAAGCCGGCGCCCTCTTTGAAGATCTGGAGATCTTCGGTGATCTCAGTCGAGCTAGCAACAGGGAAAGCAACTTCCATATTTACGTCAAGCTGCATGTCTTCGTAGTCAAAGCTGCCGGATTTGCGCATCTCAAGGGTGCCAACAACGTCGACAGAAGAGGTGCTGGTGGAGTCAGCCAAGGTGACAGCCAAGAAGTAGATGTACTTCTGGGAAAGGGTTTCGCCGGTAACCTTCTTCTTAGCAACCTCAACACTCTTGACGAGCTTGCCATTCATGTCCCAAGAGGACTTGACCTTGATGCCCGAAACAGCTTCGGACTCATAGACATAGGCAATATCATCTTCCGGAGTGGTGGGGGCTACGCTATTGAGCAGCGGGTAGTACAGTGTTTTGCCATAGGCAACGCTTTCAACAGGCTTAGCCATATCAACAGCAGACGCATCGGTGCTGTAGAGATAGGCAGAGTCGCTGATAGCGCCAACGGGGTAGAGGGCGTCGTCGTCTGCAGCGGAAACTGCAGCGCCCATGCTCAGCATCATTGCAGCTGCAAGGCTAAGCGCGAGTGTTTTCTTCATGGTTCGTTCCTCCTAATACTTATGTGTACCCGGCGGTTACGTCACGAACCGTGCGTTACGGCTCTTCCATGATGTTGGTGGGCGGTGGCAAAAAGAAACAGGGGGCTCTCCTTCCTCTGGTTCTCTCTGCCGGTAAACGACGCAGTAAGCGCGTTCGAATATTAAGTGTTTTGGAGTATGCAGTTTTGTTGCAATGTTGTTTTTGGTATTCCAGTGAGATAATGCTAAAATAATTTCCGTGTTTAATTATGGAATTATAACGTCTGAAATTAAGCGTGTATCAGGGACGCTTGGAGGCACAGTTATATACGATACTAGTAGCCACTTTCACGTTGAGGCGTAAAAAGTGAGTCGCATCATTCATAAGCGACAGAACGGGCAATTGGTGTTCAGTTTGCAAAGCTTATCGTAAAAGGCACCTGCTGTATAA
>JAEWNU010000182.1 GCA_023456995.1 Bacillota bacterium | reverse complement strand
GTTCAAAAGTGCTCAGTATTGCGGCGCGCTGCGGCCCGACAATAGCCGCACCCATCTGGAACAGCGCCACTGCCCCTACCATGACAGCCATGGCAAAGAAAAGGCACAACGCCCAGCCAAAAAATGACTTGGGCAGCGTCAGACTGCCGCTCAGCGCAACTAACGTTCCCAGCAGGGCGGAGCAGACAACCGCCATGCCAAAACTGATTTTGAAGGGATGTTCTTTCCCCAATCCGCTTTTGTCGAGATAGACAATGTAAGCTGCGTAGGTGACGCCAGAAATGATCGCCAGTGCCATTCCGACGAACTGCGCACTCTCTCCGGGTGTATAGAAAAACAGCATGCCAACACTGCCAAGCAAAACTGAACAGCCTTTGACCAACCCGATTTTATCATGAAAAAATACAGCGCAGCCCAGCAGCACAAAAACAGGATAGACGAAATGCAACGTTGTCGCCATACCCGACGATATATAGTTATAAGAATAGAACAACAGCGCGGGGGTCAGCACCGACCCATAAAGGCCGAGCAGCGTAATGCGTTTCACCGCCCCGTTATTAGATGGCCTAATATTGATTTTTTTAACGCGCAGCAGCAGATAAAGCACCGGCAGCGCCAGAACATTTCTCAATAAAACAAGACTGATGGCGTTGACGCCTTCAGCATAAATATTTTTAGCCATCAGCGGCATACACCCGAAAATAACCGCCGAAACAATAATGTAAGCGCACCCCTTTAAGTACTTATCCATAAAGCTCATCCTTTGCCAGCACAAAATAAAAGACGCCGCTAACGCAGCGCCTTTTATATTATACCAATTCAGCTTAATTGGCAACCGCTTACTTGCTCGATTCAGCGGGCTTTTTTGTATTGAGTGTCTTGATGCCCTCAACAGTGAGGTCAATTGCAAGGATGACCAGCAGCGCTGCAAAGAAAACCTGCAGGCCGTCGGCGCCGATCGTGCCGGTACCGGCTGCGAGCACGGCGATCTTGGTCTTAAGGGTGAGCAGCAGCGAACTGATGGTAGCGCAGAGCATGAACGCCATCGGGAACAAGAACATCTTGTTGTTCTTGCCAATGTTGCTCAGCCAGGCAGCAACAGCCAGCAGCGCCAGTGCCGCAAGCAACTGGTTGGCAGCGCCGAACAACGGCCAGATCTTGGCGTAGCCGCCGACTGCCATTGCGCCGCCGATAGCGACGGTGATCGCGGTGGCAACGTAGGAGTTGGCAAAGAACTTCTTATAGCCAGTCAGTGTAGAAGGATCTTCACCCTCAGCGATGAAGAATTCCTGGAACATATAACGTGCCAGACGGGTGGCGGTATCCAGCGAGGTCAGGCAGAAAGCCGAAACCGACAGGATGATGACAGAGTAAGCAATTTCATAAGAGGCTTCGCCCGCTACTGACTTGAGCATCGTAGCAATACCGGTTGCAAAAATAACAGTGGGAGAGCCGGTGGGCAGCGCGCCATCCTTATATAGAACGCCCACGCAGATCAACGAGATAATAGCCAGTGCGCACTCGATGAGCATGCCGCCGTAGCCGATAAGCTTGGCGTCGGACTCTTTATCAAGCTGCTTGGCCGTTGTGCCGGAGCCGACCAGGCTGTGGAAGCCCGAAATAGCGCCGCAGGCAACCGTGATGAACAGAACCGGGAAGAGATAGCCGCTGGCGTAACCCTTGACGCCGCCTACCACAAAGCCGTTGAAAGCTGGCAGAGCAACCGCAGGATGTGCAACCAGAATACCGACAACAGCGGCAATCATCATACCGTAAAGCAGGAAAGAGTTTAGATAATCACGCGGCTGGAGAAGAATCCAGACTGGGGTGACAGAAGCAATAAAAATGTATGCAAGAACAACGCCCAGCCACGCTGTGCTGCTAAGATAAACAGGAACATTGTAACCGATAGCGATACAAGCAATGATACCTGCCACACCGGCAACAGTGGCGACGCCCAACGGCGCATTTCTGCGATAAACCGCGGCACCGAAGATGATGGAAACCACGATAAACAGCATGGAGATGGTCGCTGTTCTACCGTTCGGGGTGTTGATCGCGCCATCTGCATTGAAGCCTGCAAAGGTGCCGACCACGATGCTGGCGAACGCGGCGACAACCAGAAGCAGCGTCAGGTAAGAGAATATCAGGAACAGCTTTTTGGCCTTCGCGCCGACGTTCACTTCAATGACGTGACCAATCGACTTGCCCTGATGGCGGATAGAAGCGATCAGCGACGAAAAGTCCTGAACCGCGCCAAAGAAAATACCGCCGATCAGAATCCACAGCAGAACCGGGACCCAGCCGAAGATAGCGGCCTGAATCGGTCCGTTGATGGGGCCCGCACCCGCGATAGAAGCAAAATGATGTCCGAGAAGCACCGGAGACTTGGCGGGAACATAGTCGTTTCCGTCCGTCATTGTGTGGGCCGGGGTCGGCCTTTTAGGGTCAACGCCCCACTGCTTGCTGAGCCAGCTGCCGTATGTAACATAGCCCGCAAACAACACCGCGATACCAAGTACCAGAATAACTAGTGAGTTCATGTGATTTCTCCTCTCTTATTTAGGTTGCAAATTGCGTTCGAGCGTCGCCCGGACGTCCTTTCCTGCGGGATTTGAAAAAACCTGGCCCGCCGAAAGGTCTATTGCCGCAATGCGAAACTCCATCCAGCCATGGAGCGCAAGCCAAAAGCTTTTGCGAAACCGTATTCTGCAAAGCGCCTTTTGAGCGTCTGCGTCAATCGAATCCGCAATGATCGCCAGAGATACAAAGGAGCGCATATGTTCACTGTGTGGTTTTATCAAGGCCAGCCCGGCATCTCGAGAAGCTTTGTACAGGGTATCCAACGTGTCCGCATCAAGATGATCAACCACCGCAAAATAAACATACTCGTTCATTTCGACGGACCATATCTTCGCGGATTTGACCAGAATGTACTTGCCTGATCTGGAATGGTACTGCGCCAGCGCCGCAAAGGTAACATCTCCGGCTGAAATGTCGCGCTGAATATCAAAATAATTCGTGTAGGCACTTAACAGCGTTTCAAGTTTGTTTTGTCTATCTTCTGTCGTCATATATCTATTCCTTCAACGATCTGTGAGGAAAAGCGCACAGACCCGCGACACTCAATTACCAGTTTTCTACCGGCCCTATTATATACCTTTTCTTTCGAGTTGTTAATATACTTTCTTAAAATTATGGCAAAACTATTAAAATTTAGACCATTTTCAGACCTTTACACAATAAAGCCATACTATAGTTCGTTATTTCTCACAAAGAATTTGCTCATTATCGCCCTTGAAATTAATGGTTTTTTTAACATTTAAATACTTTTTCTGTAAATTCAATTGCAGTTAATGGGATAGAAATTAAACTTTCAACGAAACGCGGTAGCTATTTTTACGTGAAACTTTAGCTGGCATGAACGCATAACAAAAAAAGAGGCGGCAAAAGCCGCCCCCTTGTCGCATTAGATTTTAGTCGTGGCTACTCATTTAAACGCGGTGCATCAGATCGGTATAGGTCGGCATCGGCCAACAGGTCTTATC
>JAEWNU010000181.1 GCA_023456995.1 Bacillota bacterium | reverse complement strand
GGGTGAAGCTGGTCATCATGAGCAGAATGCTGGGAATAAGTGAAATCAGTACAAAAAGAAACATTAGATCCAGCGCGCCCATGGACCCATTTCCGGTATCGTCAGCAATAAAATCAATAGAAACACCGGGTGCTGCAAGGGCGGTGGTGTTAAGTAGATAAAGCGCCAGCAAAAGTACCACGATCAGCGACACGCTAAAAATCAGCAACTGCTTTTTTAGCGTTACCAGACATTGGGCGCGATTGGTCATAAACCATCTCCCCCTTTGGTGGACGCACTGTTTTTCTTGGGCAGCAGCTGCTTAATGACCGCAGAAAAGCTTTGCTCTGCATCAGGCGCGGCATTAAAGAGAGCCTGCTGCTGCGGGTCAAATTCGCAGATAGTCTCAATAGCACCAGCGGTCATGGCAATAAGCAGAGTCTTGTCTCCAGCTGAGACGAGTAATAAGTATTTTTCTCGATCTATAACCACCCGGTCAAGAATTTTGATGTGCTTATAATTGCTTTGGATAGGAGAATGACCGCCAATCCAACGCAAAAAGAACCACGCCAAAAACAAAACAAATGCCAAGGTGAGAAAAACAGAAAAAAATACCGAAAATGCCTCTAACCTTTCCATAACTTCACCCTGCCCAGTCTTTTAAAATTAAATTAACCAAGGATCTTCTTGACCGTTTGCAGAATGCGGTCAGGCTTAAAAGGCTTGACAATAAAGTCCAGTGCGCCAAAACGGATCGCATCCACAACCATAGCCTCCTGACCCATAGCGCTACACATAACAACCATAGCGTTGGGATCGTAGGCTTTAATTGCCTGAAGAGACTGAATGCCATCCATATTAGGCATGGTGATGTCCATAATTACTAAATCGGGTTTTTCAGTTTTATAAGTTTCAAAAGCAATTTGCCCATCCGCAGCCTCAATCAGGTTGGTGTAGCCGTTGCCAGTGAGACTGTTTTTAATCATCATTCTCATAAATGCCGCATCGTCGACGATCATAATTTTCTTGTCCATAAAATCCTATTCCTTTCCGGGATGTATTTTTATATTTTAAGAGAATTTTTTACATTTCTTTTTCCAGAGAGGAGAGCAATGCCCTTGTGCCAAGAATTTCGGTGATCCGAACACCAAAATTATCATCAATAACCACAACGTCGCCGTGGGCGATCAACTGACCGTTTACCACAATATCCACTGGGGCTCCAGCCTGTTTTTCAAGCTCGATAACCGTACCTTGAGAAAAGGCGAGAATATCCTTGATCTTTCTGCGTGCCTGTCCAATTTCAATTGTAACATCTAGTGGCACGTTCATCAAAAGATCGGTGTTGCCGCCTAAAACAGGTTCGCCAGATGGAGCGCCCTTGCCAAACTGCGGCAGCTGAACATTTTGAACCTTAACAGGTGGTGGCGGGGTCTCAGCCTTTCGCGAATGAACCGGTGACTGGACCTCAGGCTGCTGTGGATAGGGCGCATAGGGCGGATAGGCCGGGTAGGGATAGTAGGGCGGGTAACCCGGTGCGCCAGTGGGTGGATAACCCGGTACGCCGGCGGGGGGATAGGATGGGTAAATGCCCGAAGCTTCTGTGGGTGGATAAGGCGGATAATAAGGAGGTGGATAGCCTGGAGCACTCGGCATCGGTGGTGTTTGCTGCTGCGGTTGCTGCTGTGCAACAGGGGGTGGAGCAGGGCTTTGCACAGGGCTTTGCGGTTGCGGTACTGTTGACGGCGGGGGTGGTGCCGGCTGAGATTCTGAAGCAGGGACCGGTTGGGGAACTGGTGCAGGTGACACGGCTGGTTCTTCGGTTTCTGTTGAGCCAAGAAAGCCGCCTACCATTGCTTTTGCCAAGTTGCAGGGCATGGCACTCACAAATTCTGATGTCATGACGCCCTGAATGTCCATGTTGAAATGAATTGAGACAATCTGTTGGTTGGCATCCATACCGATAGCGTTGGAAAAAGTATACTCAGGGGTCATAATCCGCGCTTCAGGTGTCGATATATTGACCGCCTTGCCTAAAAATTCTGCCAAAGCGGTAGCGGAGGCACCCATCATCTGGTTCATAACCTCACAGGCGGCACTCATGCTTAACTCATCCAATACAAAATCATCGCTTGGAGGATCATCAATGCCCATTAGTTGATTAAGAATCAGCTGCACATCGCGCTGGCGGAAGATCAATACATTTGAGCCGCTTAGGCCTTCTGTATATGTAATTTTAACGCTTAAAGCAGGTTCAAGTGCCGAATACTCTAGTAGACCCAGCGGTTCAACACTCACACGCGGCGTTGTGATAATAACCTGTTTATCCAGCATGGTGGAAACAGCCGTCGCAGCAGAGCCCATGCTGATATTTAATACTTCGCCAATAGCATCAATCTCCATTGGCGAAAGCCCTGAACATTCTTTCGCAGCAATATCCAAAATGAATCTAACTCCTCTCAACTCAAAGCTTCGGGCGGATATGATCTGGTAATTTTAATCGCTTTACTGTTTTTTAAGATACCCATTTTGCCATAGAACCACGGCTGACTGTCCACCAAGATTTTAACGTCTCCATTTGCCGCGTTTTCCAGCTTTATAATATCGTCCACGCGAAGATGCAATATATCCTCCAGTTCCATCTGCACCTCATCGAGCACTGCGTTAATCTTAAGATTGGATGCATATACCGCTCTTTGAATCACCTTTTTGGCCATTTCTTTCTTGGCGTCGTCCGAAATGTTTTTGGAAATGCGCGAATATTTTGAAACAAAGCTGCCCATTAGTTCTTCTAAACCGATTGCCGGGATGCAAATGTTGACCGTCCCCACGACATCCTGCATTTTTACCTCGAAAGTCACAATGACGACGATATCTTCCGGTGCATAAATCTGAATAAGCCGCGGGTTGGTTTCTATAGTGTCTAGACTGATATTCACGTCAATATAATCGCGCCAGGCATCCTGCATATACACTGAGAACTTTTGAAAGATGCTGCTCATAATACCTATTTCAATATCGGTGTAGTCACGGTTTAAGATGACGCCGGATCCCATTCCTCCCAATAGGCGATCTATCATAAAAAAGGCCAGATTGGAGGAAGTATCCAACATCATTGTGAATTCACTAATGTTTTTATCGCCTGGCTTGAGCTCCATCAGGCCAATCAGGGCTGTATCCGGCAGCGCGTTGTTAAACTCATAGTACCGCTGCTCTTCCACCTGCAGCAGGTTCACCTCACTATTTATGCGCATCGAACCTGAAAAGTAAGAAGACAACAACCGCGCGAGATTTTCATGGATACTATCTACGTTTCGCAGCTGTTCCTTCGTAAACTTTTTAGGGGAATAGAAATCGTATTCCTTAACCCGTTTATCGGGGGTCTCGGGCTTGACATCTATATTACCACTGCTCATGCCTTTGAGCAACGCATCAATTTGTGATTGTGAGAGAATTTCGGGCATATGGTCTCACCACCTGTCTAAAAAATTAACGCTTAGCAAATGGGAAAAGGGTCTCATGAATTATCCGGGTTTGAATTCGCCTTTATTTCTTCCTCCGGTACAGAAATGGAGGGGGTATTACTATCAGCAAATGTTTTGTCCGAAGTGAGAATTTGGGTATTGCTGCCGCTGTCTTCAAAAAGTTCAGCACTGACCAGGTGAGAAAGCATAGCATAAAGGTCTTCCGGGTTGTTTTTATCAAACGAGTTGCCCAGCACCATAATTTCGACGCGTCTGTTTTTAGCGCGGCCTTCAGGCGTGTCGTTGCTTTCAATGGGATAATTTTTCCCGTAGCCATTGCACATTAGCTTTTTAGGATCAAGTTTTGACTTTTCCTCAAAATAAATGACCACCTGACTGGCGCGTTCTCCAGAAAGCGTCCAATCGCTTATATGATAGTTTTCAGCACCCGGAATAGCGGCCGTATGACCGTTAACGCGCGTGACAAAAATCTGGTCCTCAAGGTTTTTGAGGCAATCGCCTAAAAAATTGAGAATAGGATAACTTTCTTTACGTAGCGTATAGCTGTCGCCATCAAAAAATATGTTATTGTCAAAGCGAATGTAGACATTGTTGGCAGAATCTTTTGAGATGGACACTGACGCTGTCATTTGATTTTGCTCAACATACTGCTTGAGATATTCGTAAAGCTGGTTAAGATCGGTTGGAAGTTCACTGTCAGTTAGCTTATCACCAAGATTTTGTGAAATACCATTTGCTGGTGCAATATCGTCGCCTTCGCCTTCTTGAACCAGAATGATCTGAGCTGTAGCAGCGTCGGGATTTCTCGAAAAGGCTCTTACTAATATCTCCCACTTTTCTTCGTTGACGGTGGACATACTGAACAACATGATAAAAAAGGTCAGAAGCAGGGTGACCATGTCGCCATAGGTGTCCATCCAGTTATAACCACCGCCCCCATCGGAGCGCTTCTTTCGCCGGGCCACAAAATCCCCTCTTTTCTTAAAGATGCTGTTAAGCGCAAGGGGCCCTTATTCGTCCGCTTCTTCAGCGCCCTGCTTACCCTTTTTACCTTTTTTGCCCTTCTTCTTTTCCTGAAGAACCAGCATTTGAAGCTTTTCTTCGATAAAGCGAGGGTTTTCACCGGCTTGAATAGCCTCAACGCCTTCACATATCAAAATTTTACATAAAAATTCTTCGTCATGACGGACGCGTAGCTTGTTTGCGATTGGGTTGAAAAATATATTGCCCATCATACTGCCGTACAGAGTTGTCAAAAGTGCAGTTGCCATCGCAGGACCGATAGCGGCAGCATCAGACATGTCGGCCAACATGTTTACCAGACCGATCAAAGTACCGATCATACCAAAACCTGGTGCATAAGCGGCACCCTTCTCATAAAAAGCGCAGGCCTGTGAGTGGCGGTTCTCAAGATGACCAAGCTCAGCGTCCAGCAGGGCGTGAACCTTCTCCGGCTCGACCGAGTCGACCACAAGCATCAGACTGCTTCTTAAAAAGGGATCAGATGCGCCTTGAAGCTTATCCTCCAGAGACAAAAGGCCTTTTGAGCGAGCCTCTTTGGCAAATTCTACGATCTGGGCTATGTAGCTTTGGGAATCATAAACGGTGGGGAAAAACGCTATTTTCAAGTGGCCGGGAATCCTCTTGAAAGAAGAAGCGGGAAAGGAAACCATCAAGGCCGCAATCGTGCCGCCAAATGTGATTGCAATACTGGGGTAATTGACAAAACCGCCGAACTTATTCATGGCAAAAGGGCCTGTAGCTTTGTAGGACTCCATTGCAACATCATAATTGGCGGCGCCTTCTTTGGGCGCCTCAACAAAGACGATGCCAAATAAAATGAGCACAAGAGCCCCAATAAGACCAACCAATGTTAAAATATCAAAGGAGCTGCTTTTTGCACCCCTTTTTTCTGCTTTTTCTCTAGCCACCAAAATCACCTCGGTTATATAACTTGCTGAAAATGCTTCTTCGGTAGGCGGTGGTTAAATCCGCTACCTCATGCATACTTTCACGAACGATGTATATTTTACCGTTAGTGAGATGTATGGTAGTATCTGGACTTTCTTGAATCGTTTCGATGTGGTCACAGTTTAAAATAAACTCCACGCCGTTAAGTTTGGTCAGCATGATCATCAAAAGATTCTCCTTAATTAATCTAATTGGGTCTGCTGCCACAAGCGGCAAACGGATTTACCGCCTGTGGCAGCAGCCCCATGGCTGCTGCAGATTGACTCTTACCGTTTTAGGTTGACCAGCTCTTCGAGCATCTCATCCGAGACAGTTATCAAACGGGAACAAGCCTGATAACCGCGCTGGGTCGTAATCATATCAGAAAATTCTTTTGAAAGGTCAACGTTTGAGAGCTCCAGCGAACCGGAAACCAAACCGCCCGAACCGCTAGTTCCAGGCTGGCAATAGCTCATTTTACCGCTGTTGGCAGAGGTGGTAAAATAGGTACCACTTGACTGTACCAGGCCCTCAGGATTAGCGAAAGTGACAAGGTTAATCTGGCCGACAACAACCTCGCCGAGCTGTGCATGGGAGGCAATAATGGTTCCGTCGGCGCTTACAGCAACACCGGTCAGACTTTCAATGCCCTGTGAACCGCCCTCGGTACCGCCAGAAAGAACCATCTTGCTGCCCGAAAGACCAAGCGCCTTGCTGGGTGCTGCGGCGGTAAAGGTAGTGGCGCTCGCGGTTACGCCGGCAGTGCTCAATGCATCCCATGTTCCAGTCCCTGAAGTTATAAGGTCACCATTGGTGTCAACGATAGTGCTCGCAGTTCCGGCAGTTTTTGCGGCGCTAACAATCGCCGAATAGCTCGGACGATTCACAATAATATAATCTGTGGTGCTTGTACCGTTGGTAAGCTTCATTGTGCCGCCTTCGGTCTTGCTGGGATCAATAACGCCTTTATACTCAACGCTGCCAATTTTCATGGTGATGTTCATGTTCTTGGTCCCTGCATCATATTCAACGCTAAAGCCGTCAAGTGCGGTAGCCCCTGAAAATCCGCTACCGAAAGTACTACCCGTGGTGCCGGTGGGCGAAAAACCGCCAGCGATGGTGGCAGCAGGCCAGTCCTTTGCCTTACCGGACTGCAATGTGAAATCAGTCGAGCAGATTTCTTCACCAGATAACGGCCACTTACCAGCATCAGCGGGGTCCATTGAAATGTTGAACTTACCGGCCGGATGACTTGCGCCGGTAGTGTCCTGCATATAGGCCTCGATGGCATCGTTAATAGCGGTGTTTAAATCAGACAGCGAAGAAAAGTTTTCTTTAGCATTTAACTTAACAACAATGCCGTTTGTGCCAACCTGGGCAATTGCTTTAACCCCATCGGTCATGCCGGTACCCTGAACAATCTGCATAGAGATATTGCCAGCAGAAGTGTAATTTGAGGTGGAAAGCGTGTATTTAACATCGTTGATGGAGGTAGAGACTGAAGAGGAGGCCGGCGTAACTGAAGGCAGGGCAAGTTGGATCAGATTGCTGCCGGCAGATTTGCCGAGCGGGTTGCCCGAAATGCCGAGCACGAAATTGCCCTGAGAGTCTACAAGGTTGCCGGCTGAGTCAAAGGTTATCGAACCAGAACGGGTAAAAAACTTGTTGCCGTCAGCATCCTGAACCTGGAAAAAGCCTTCGCCGTCGATTGCCATATCCATCGAGCTGCCGGTCATGGTGAAGGAGGATTGCCCCATCAAAAGATCAACCGAGCCCACTTGTGTACCATAACCGATAGCTCCGGGGTTCGTGCCGCCGGAGGACGAAGACCCTTCGCTACCTGAGCTAACGGTCTGATAGTAAACATCTTTAAAGGTGACGCGACTCGCCTTAAAGCCGTATGTATTGACGTTGGAAATGTTATTGCCGATAACGT
>JAEWNU010000180.1 GCA_023456995.1 Bacillota bacterium | reverse complement strand
ATCTTGTGCCTTGTTATACGTTGCTGGCAATGATCGGCGTCATTGGAGTTCAGCTTCTGCTTAGGCGCAATGCGGTGTTGCTGGATGGACTAGGTCTATATATTCCGCTGGCAGCTGTAAACAGCATCATGCTGGATATCACCGCTTTAAACCCACGCAAAACGCCAAGGCACGGCCTAAGAGACTCGGTGGCCATCTGTTTGGGCTTTACACTGGTGGCCTGTGGAATTGGCGCTGTGCGTGAAGTGCTGGGAAACAGAACAATCTGGGGTGTTCCTTTTGGGCTTTATCCCATTAAGATGATCGGTGTCACGCTGCCGTTTTTTGGATTCATTATCCTGGGCTTTTTAAACGCTTTATGCCGCAGTGTGGATCGTGCTGTCGTTAATGGGATGCTTTCGCGTGATCCCGTACCTTTAGAAAGGGGGGATGACTGCGAATGAAAGCAATATATGAAATGATGGCCGTTATAATTGTTGCTGCCGTAACTGAAAATCTGCTTTTTGCGCGTGCGCTTGGTGTGGATCATATTCTTGAACGTACAAAAAGCTATCGTGCTATTATACGCTTGGGCGCGATGACCTGTGTTGTTTCTTTTTTGGGCGGTATAT
Source organism: Bacillota bacterium (assembly GCA_023456995.1). Lineage (GTDB taxonomy): Bacteria > Bacillota > Clostridia > Oscillospirales > Ruminococcaceae > Yanshouia. The sequence continues at coordinate 2,611 of JAEWNU010000180.1, read as the reverse complement.
TGGCATGGGTTTTTAAATTTGCTCTCAAGGGCTATTCATGGTGGCCGATTTTCAGGGGTCTGTCGGTCTTGCTCAGTATCAGCATGGCTTATTTTCTGATTACGGTCATTATAGGTACCCGAAAAGTTAAAACAGCGCAGTCACTACCTGTGGTAGCGGCTTTTAACGGTGCCTCGTTCGGCGCCGTACTGATTGCAATTCTAAGCAAAGATACGCTGTTACAAACAATCGCCTATTGCCTTGGCTGTTCAGCGGGTTTGACCATTGCAATGATGCTGGTGCATTCCGGGCGCGAACGTCTTGAGCTGTGCAAGGTTCCAAAATCTTTTAACGGTTTACCTATTACAATGATTTATATCGGTATACTCAGCCTGGCGATTTATGGTTTAATTGGCCATCAGCTGCCTACTTAATTTTTCGCAGGGAGGTGTTATCAATGGCGAAAAAAGGGACAAAAATTAAACGTTATGGCAATATTTACGGGAGAGGTATGGGCGCAGGCTCATGGCCTATACTAATTGCCATGATTTTTGGCGTGGTACTGTTTGGCGTAATAGGGTGGAGCCTGTATACCCCAGTGCACGAGTTTGTCATGAATTTGGGGACACAGTCGCCTCCTGAACCTTCTTCTGTCGCTGCTGCCGTTTCTTCTTCGGCAACGCCAGAGTCGCAACAACAAACTTCTCAACCTGCGCCAGAAAATTCTGTTCCATCTCAGCCTCAGCCCGCTGAAACCGCTCCAGCAAATCAGCATCAGGGCATGCGCGGGATTTATCTCCCGCAGGCTCAGCTTATGGATGACACCGTGCTTTCAAATATGTTGGCCAGTGCGGCTCAAGCGCAGTTAAATACCGTTGTGGTCGATGCGAAGGATGCCACTGGTGCTGTGTTGTTCGCTTCTGAAAATGCGGTGGCACAAAAGGCGGGCGCTTCAGCAGATACCGCCTATTCGGCACAGCATGTGGCTGAAGTCATCAGTAATAAGGGATTCGTTCCCGCCGCGCGAATCCATGCTTTTCATGACAGTATCACACCCTTGAATGAGCGGGACATGGCGGTGCATTACTATGATACCGATATATTTTGGTATGATAATTCGCCCAATATGGGTGGCAAACCTTGGTTGAACCCTTACTCTCCGTCGGCACAGCAATATATTATCTCGCTGGCAGGAGAGCTTTGTTCGCAGGGATTCAAAATTATCTTGCTCGATTCTGTACAGTTCCCTTCCGGCGTAGGACTGGATAAAGCAGGCTATGGCACTGCTGCTAAAACTACCACCAAGGATCAGGTGCTAGCACAGTTCGTTGATGCAATTTCTGCCGCAGTGAAAGCCAAAGGCGGAGAGCTGATTCTTTGTATGCAGGAAGGCTGGACGCCGACTGGAGATGCGGTACGCGACCTGCAAATTAAGTCGACCAACAACCAGCTTTATGGCGGCAATCCCGTTGGATTCTTTACTGCAAGAGCGACGTTGCCGTTGCCCTCAGACGGTACGCTTTGGGCCTCAGCGCTACGCAATGCATCTTCCGTCGCGCCCAATACCGGCTGGATTAGCGTCATACCTGCTTATGGTGCTGATGGCACGCTGGCTGATTGTATAGCGCTGACCACCTTGCTTAAAAACGCAGGCGGAGATAATTACGTGCTGTATAACCCGCAAGGAAACTACAAACTCCAATAAATTGAAGGAGGACTATTGAGATGTCTACACCGCATAATGCCGCGGAAAAGGGCGATATTGCTAAAACAGTGCTTATGCCTGGTGACCCGCTGCGAGCTAAAGTGATTGCTGAAACTTATCTCACCGACGTAAAGTGCTATAACACGGTACGCAACATGTTCGGCTACACCGGCAATTATAAAGGAAAACCCGTTTCGGTACAGGGTAGCGGCATGGGTATTCCCTCCATAGGCATTTATTCCTACGAGCTCTACAACATGTATGATGTTCAGAGCATTATCCGCATCGGCTCCGCCGGCGGACTTGGTAAGGATATCAAAGTACGCGATTTAGTCGCTGGAATGGGTGCTTGCACCAATTCTAACTACGGTGCGCAATACGGCTTGCCCGGCACTTTTGCCCCGATTGCCAGCTGGCGTCTTTTGCATGCCGCTAATGCTGCCGCTCAGTCAATGGGTATCCCGATGAAGGTGGGTAATCTTTTGTCCTCCGATACTTTTTACAGCGAGGCGGGCAACAGCAAGTGGGCTGAGATGGGCGTACTTGCTGTTGAAATGGAATCTGCAGGGTTGTATTTTAACGCGGCTCGGGCTGGAAAAGAGGCGCTGTGTATCTGTACAATTTCCGATATTATCGCCACTGGAGAAGGACTTTCAGCGCTTGAGCGGCAGGAAAGCTTCCACGATATGATGAAGGTGGCCCTGGAACTGGCATAAGTGTGTAAAATGGCGGCGGCGCGAAGCGAGAGGCTTTGCGCCGCTTTTTTATATAAATTAGAGATCTAAAAGCAATATATAACACACATTTCGGTTGCCAACAATCGAGCCCACGGTGTATAATCACGGTAAGTTGCAAGAGTATTAATGCCAACCGACCGTATACGTTGTACTAATTTGCAGGGAGGTATGAACATGATTTCTGACAGAG
>JAEWNU010000179.1 GCA_023456995.1 Bacillota bacterium | reverse complement strand
GCCAAGGATATCGACGGTATCCGCGTGATGACTGCCTCCTTCAACGACATGGCACCCGATGCGCTACGTGCGCTTGGTGACAAGGTCAAGGAGTATGCCGAGCCAGTTATGGCAGTGTTTACCTCTGCAACCGGTGCAAAGGCTTCAGTGTTGGCGGTTGTCAGCAAGGCAGCAGCCCAGAAGGGTGCGCACGCTGGCAAGCTGATAAAATCACTCACTGCAATGGCGGGCGGCTCCGGTGGCGGCAAGCCCGATTCTGCCATGGGCGGTGCGCCTGAAATTGCCAAGCTTAACGAGGCGGTTTCCAAGGTTGAAAGCCTGGTTAAAGAAATGCTGACAAAATAACTTGAAGTTTCCCGCGGCGGTTTGGGACAGGAATTATGCCTTCTCAATCGCCGCAGGGTTCTGTGTATTATGAAAGAAGGGAAGATTTATGGACTGTTTGTTTTGCAAGATTGCCGCGGGAGAGATTCCAAGCACAAAAGTCTATGAAGATGACTTGGTACTGGCGTTTCGCGACATTGACCCCAAAGCACCATTTCATGCCGTGATTATCCCCAAGATGCATCTTTCCTCGGCCGCTGAAATCACCGCCGACAACAGCGCTGTGATTGCACACATTTTTGAGATTATCGCTGAGATTGCCCGACGCGAAAAACTGGATAAGGGCTTTCGCGTGGTTAATAATTGTGGCGAAGAGGGCGGTCAGACCGTCGGGCACCTGCACTTTCATCTACTGGCCGGGCGCAACCTCGGTTGGCCTCCCGGCTGATTGCAGTTTATTATGTTGCTATAACTGAAAGGAAGTTTTATATCATGGCTGAAACCTACCGTCTGAAGGTCGCCGGTTTAGAGCGCGATCTGACGCTTTGCCCGCTTAATGACAAGCTTTCTATTGCGGGATTTATCATGTTTTCCGACGTTGAGCTGACTGTGAACTGCGCTGATGAGTTACTCAAAAAGGCCCCTCGCTTCGATGTTATCATCACAGCGGAATCCAAGGGCATACCGCTGGCCTATGAAATGAGCCGCCAGTCAGGCAAAAACTATTATTTGGCCCGCAAGAGCAAAAAGCTTTACATGGTTGATCCAGTCGCGGTGGAAGTAAAGTCGATCACCACTTCAAATATCCAGACACTCTATATGGATAAAAACGACCTTAATGCACTTTCCGGCAAGCGGGTCTTGATTGTGGATGACGTTATTTCAACCGGTGAATCGCTCAACGCCCTTAAAACGCTGGTGGAAACGGGTAATGGTAACATTGTCGCTTGTGCCGCCGTATTGGCTGAGGGCGATGCAGCAAAGCGTGACGATATTATATTCTTAGAGCCGCTGCCGTTATTCCCCCGCTGATTTTTTGATGGACTTTACTACATGTGACGTGTATAAAGATGGTTTGACTTTTAGTTAGGAGAACGTCTGATGAAAAGACCGCTGTTTTGGATGGGATTTGTCTTCCTTTCCTCTTCTGCGGTCTTTTTGCGTTTTGAATGGATTATCGCGGCACTTATATGCGTCGGCATCGCGCTGATGGGGCTGCTTTTTTCAAACGCAAAACTCCGTACAGGGTTGGTACTCTTTTTGGCTTGTGCCGCTTTGGGTGGGCTATTCAGTTTACTATACACCGCGGGGGTACGCCATTATCTTTCCCCTGTGCTGGCTACGAGTGAACAGCCAGTCGAAGTAGTTTTGACCATTACCGAGCGGCAGGCGCGTGGTAATTACTACCGGTGGCAGGGCAGAGGTACCGTTACCGCAAGCGGCGTCAAAAGAACGTTTACCATCAATCTAAGCGGCTATACTGAAGAAGAATCTGACATTGGAGACGTTCTACGCTGTACGGCAAAGCTCGAACAGTCTTTCTCAGGCGATTCGCTTCGCTACAAGCTGGTTAAGCTGTTGCCCCCGCCGGAGATTTCACCACATCACTTCACGCATCTTCGGTTACGCTGGCAACAAGCCCTTTCTAGCCGCGCGGGAGCCCTCTCCAAAGACGTGCGGGTTTCCGGCGTGCTGTCAGCGATCCTTACCGGCGACCGCACAAGGCTTACAAAAGACGTTACCGCCAATTTTCGTGGCAGTGGATTGTCACATATTTTAGTGGTTTCAGGTCTGCATCTAATTCTAGTCAGCCATCTGGTGGGAATACTGCTGCAGCACATCTGTACGCCCCGGCGAGCTGGGCTGTTGTCGCTGGCGTTCTGCTGGCTCTTTGCAATGGTCAGTGGCCTTGGCAGCTCAATTATTCGCGCCGCTCTCATGCTGACGCTGGTTCATGTGGCGGAATTGTTTAACCGCCGCAGTGATACGCTGACTTCGTTGATGGTAGCAGCGCTGCTCATGGGCTTGCAAAACCCCTATATCCTCCTTTCGGTGTCATTTTTGCTATCGTTCGGTGCGGTGGCGGGCCTTGCTGCGCTTGAAAAGCCGGTATTCAACGCGTTGCAGGGGCATAAACCCCACGGGGGTGTAATAGCGCATCTGTTGCAAAGCTTATCGGTTGGAATTGCGGCACAAGCGGGTGCTGCCCCGGTGCTCATCTGGTTTTTTGGCCTGATTCCGCTGTTGGGCCTTATCGCAAACCTAGCGGCGGTCTGGCTTATTGAGCCCATCATGCTACTGGGGCTTACAGCGTTGGGGCTTAGCTTTGTATCGCCGCTGTTAGGGAGCATTGCCGCGCTGCCTTGTAGCGCGCTGTTGCGGCTGCTTCTTTTGATTGCGCGGATATTTTCGCGATTGCCGGGTGCACAGCTCGGTTTTACCGAGCGCTGGCAGACTGCATGGCTATTTGGCAGCTTGTTTCTTTTTATTCTAATACTTGCCAAACGCCCGCGTGCGCCGCTGGGGCGCTTGGCCGTAATGGGCTGTCTGGCTGCTGGGCTGACTGTCTCGGTTCTGTTTGCAACCATAAACTTCAACCGGGCAGAGATTATCCTGTTTAAAAACAGCGGTGCCGCCGTTATTTGCGGCAGCCGTGCCGTCCTTTTTGGAGCACCACAAAACGGTTATGCACTACAGGAGATTCAAACCGCATTTGCTCGCAGTGGCGTCAAATCGCTCGACGCCATCGTAATCGATTCTTCGGAGCAGGCGACCTATCACACCGCCGCGCTGGCGATGGATTATCCAGAAACTGTGCTGTGTTGCCCGCCCTCGCGTGCCTCTGTCACCTTCTCGCATGCGGCTGATCTGCCCTTGCGCAGCCTGCCACAGGACACGCTACTGTATGGTGCTGTGCGGTATCATAAATCTGGGAGTGAAATAACACTAACCTTTTCAGAAGCTGAACTGTTAAAGATCGGGGGCAATTGTGCTATAATAGGTAAGTACGCAGAACTGGAGCCTTTTTCGGCTAGTATTCTACGCGCACGGACAAAATTATAGAGATAGACGGGCTGGCCCCCGCCTATATGGCAATATATATTGAAAACAGGCCAAGCAAACTATAAGTCTGAAGGGAGTACCCGGATGCTTTGCACCACCGAAAAACAGCTTAAAGAACAGCTTTCAACTGGAAACTTTGCGCCGCTCTACCTGCTGTTCGGTAATGAGCCGGTGCTGCTACGCACCTGGCGGCAGAAATTAATAGACATGTTTGAGCGCGCTGGAGACCAGCTGGAATATATGGACGGTAAAGTGCTGGATCTTTCCGTGCTGTTTGACGCTGCCCAGCTGCTCTCAATGTTTGGCGGCCGGCGAATCATTGTCATCGACAACTTTGAAGCTGAGCAGCTAATGGACGCTGACTGCAAGGCGCTCAGCGCTTTTTGGGGAGAAATCCCTGAGGGTACCGTACTAATTGTTACAGCGGTAGCCGAAAGCTTTGACGAAAAAAAGGGCAAGTGTGCCAAAAAGCTGTTGAGCGCCGCCGAAAAGTCCGGGTTAGCCGCTCGGCTTGACCGCCGCGGGGAATCTGACCTGCGCCGTTTTGTCATTGCACGCTGTAATAGTAAGGGCCAAACCTTATCTAACGAGGTCGCAGCTTTTTTGCTGGCGCATTGCGGTGATGACATGGGCACCCTCTCAAACGAGTGCGACAAGCTTTGCGCTTATGCCACAGAAATTAAAAAAGATATTGATGATAGCATGATCCGCCGGGTCTGCCCGGGGGTACTTTCCGCAGACCCATTTGCGCTTGCGCGCCTAATGCTGCGCGGAGATTTGCAGGCGGTGCTCTCGCAAGTGAACACACTAATGCAACTACGCCAACCGGTCATTATGATTTTAGCAAATCTCAGCGGTGCCTTTTGCGATCTGGCACGCGCTTGCGCGGCTCGTACAGGTGGACGCACCGCCTCTGACCTAACCAGTGACTTCGCTTACCGCTTTGCCTGGCGCGCTCAAAACGCTTACCGCGACTGTGCCAGACTCAATGCCGCTGCAATTTATTCGGTGTGCGAGCTGCTGTGTGAAGCCGATGCCACGCTTAAAAGCAGCAACGCTGATGAACGTATTGTGCTAGAGACCGCCATCATTCGCGCTATGCGCGCACTGCAAAAGGGTGGGGTGGCATGTTGATAAAAATAAGGCAGCCTATCATAGTTGAAGGGCGTTATGACCGTATTCGCCTCGCCTCGCTCATCGACGGTGTCATCATTGAAACTGGTGGCTTTCGCATCTTTAAGGATAAGGCGCTACTTGATTCTCTGCGGCACATCGCCTGCACCACAGGACTAATTTTGCTGACCGATTCAGATCAAGCGGGTTTTCGCATTCGAAATTTTTTAAAAAATGCGCTGGGACCAAAAGCAAAGCTAACTCAGGTCTACATCCCGGGCGTCAAGGGCGTAGAGCGCCGGAAGCAAGCGCCCTCAGCCGAGGGCCTATTAGGTGTTGAGGGCATGGATTCCGAAACACTGCGCGCCGCTTTCGAACGGGCGGGCGTCGGCTGTGAAACGGTGGTGCAAAAAAGCAACCTCACGGCTGCAGACTTGTTTGAAGCCGGATTAACTGGCAAGCCTGAGAGCGCCACTCGCCGTCGGGCACTTTTGCGAGAGCTGCACCTGCCAGAGCGGCTGTCAAATTCTGCGATGCTCACCATGCTCAACACCCTGCTCACCCGCGAGGAGTTTTTTACGCTAGCAGAGTCTCTACCACAATAGCAATAAAGGAGGGAACGCCATGCAGTTTATCGATCTCGGCTTTTTATTTTTGCTGCTTCCAATGTCGGCGGCGATTTATTACTGCGTTCCCGAAAAACATAAGTCCGCTGTTTTGCTCGGTATTTCGGTCTGTTTTTACTATTTGATGGAGCCGGATTATATCCGGCTGCTGTTAACCGTGATACCCGACTGCCTGCTGATATCGCACATGTGCCGCAGCGCGTCCAAAAGTCAGCTAGATAT
>JAEWNU010000178.1 GCA_023456995.1 Bacillota bacterium | reverse complement strand
TGTCGCTTTGCCAGTAATGAAATTCATGTGCGTTAAGCGTTTCTCCCGCCCGGCACAATTAATTATTACGCTTGGCCGTCAGCGTGATATAGCCAAAGTGCCCCAGTCGCGTGCCAGCAGTTGCCATGCCTTGGATAGCGCCTGCCATTGGATGAAAAACGCCCTTGTCATCCTGTAACTGCTCATGCAGATATAAAAATCCGCCGCACTCGGCAAGGCAAGGCATGTCGCCAGTAATCGCATTCCGAACGCTTTGCAGCATGGTGCAATTTTGTGAAAGCTGTTCGGCATACAATTCGGGGTAACCCCCACCGAGATAAAGCGCCTGTGTCTCTGGCGGTAATTGAGTATCTTGAAGGGGTGAGAAAAACGCAAGCTCAGCACCTAGTGCTTGGAACAGCGCTAGTGTCTCATCATAATAAAAACAAAAAGCATCATCACGTGCAACAGCAAGACGTACACGTTTTGACAGCGGTACAACGTTCTGCGGTTCCAATTTCAACGTCGGGGCGGTTTGCGCCAGCTGTAAAAGCGCCTGCATGTCTATGTTTTTCATTGCAGACTCACCCAGCCGATCAAGCTTTAACGACAAGTCGGCAATTTCATCCGCCGTTACCAGCCCCAAATGACGGCTTTTCAGCGTGCACTCCGGTAGCTCGGGCAAAAAGCCCAGCACCGGCAGGCCGGTTTCTTTCGTAATAGCAGGAGCCAAACGCTCATAGAGCGTTTGTGTGCAGCGGTTTAAAATGACACCCGCCAGTTGCGAAGGGCTACGCAGGCTATTAAAACCTTTCACCGTAGCCGCCAATGAAAGCGCCGCCCCTTTGGCAGAAAGAAGTAACACTACCGGCGTATGGGTGGCTTTTGCCAACGCGTAAGCACTGGCTTCATCTGTGACCCCAACGCCGTCATAATAGCCCATTGCACCCTCAATCAGCGCTACATCACCGCTGCCGGCGCACTCAGCCAGCAACCGAATCGCCGTAGGGGCATCGGAGAGAAAGAGATCGAGATTATAGCTGGAAAGGCCCAGCACACGACGGTGAAACATCGGGTCAATGTAGTCCGGCCCGCATTTAAAAGCAACGGGGCGTTTCCCCGACAGTTGAAAAGCCCGCAGCAGCGCAAGCGTCAATGTGGTTTTGCCCTGCCCGCTCGCAGGGGCCGCCAGCAACAGGCGCGGCAGCGTTTTAATCACCCTGACCACCTCCGCTGATGATATAAACCGAATTTTGAGCCGCCAGAATATGATAACGCCCCAACGGTTCAGTGCGGCTGATTGCGACTTGCACCACCTCGGAATTCGGTAAATTTAGTTCGTTGAAAAGCCCGACTGCGTCGGTGATAGTCTCAAGTGTAACAGCGGTGACCACCAGCCGCACATTTGGATTCTTCTCGCGAAGCAACGCAATGATTTCTCGCAGTTTCCCAGCGCTTCCACCGATAAATGCCGCGTCGGGGGCGGGCAGTGTTTGCAGCGCATCTGGAGCTGCGCCCTCAATACAGATAAGATTAAATGCGCCCAGCCTTCTGGCGTTTTCGGCCGTCAGTCTACAGCCCTCGGGCTTCTGCTCAATGGCATACACCCGACCCGTGTCAAGTGCCAAGGCCGCCTCAACCGCGACCGATCCGGTACCTGAACCGATATCATAGACGACGTCTTGAGCACATAGCCGTAGCTTCGAGAGAGCCACGGCACGTACCTCGCTTTTTGTCATCGGAATATTCCCACGTGTAAATGCCGTATCCGGCAGGCCGAAGCCCACCCGCATTCTAGGCGAAGAATTTTGAATGAGCAGCACCGATAACGACGGAAATTGTCGCCTTGCCAGCTCTTCCACCGTTCCGCTTATAATCTGCTGCTCTTCACCACACAGGTCGCTGCCGACAAAGGCGTTGAGCATGCCAAAACCATCTTCAGCAAGTGTGCGACATAGCACGTCAGGTGTTTGGGCACCCCCAGTGAGAAAGAAGCATTCGGCATGGCGCGAAACTTCATGTGCCACATTGCAATCGACACCATGCGCCGAACAGAGCCGCCAGCCCTGCCACGGTATTTGTAGTGCAGCCGAAAACGCCTGCACACTCGAGATACCCGGCAGAACCGTCACATCATGATCTTTCAACAGTGGCAACAACCGTTTAGCACCGCTGTAAAAACCGCTGTCACCGCTCATCAGCACACAAGCAAAATCAACATGATGCGCGGCGCTGATAGCGGCGACAATTTCCTCGGCATTGACGGCAGCAACACCGCGCGGCGCGGTTATGTCTGCACCTTCAAGCAACCTCGGCGCGCCAAGCACCAGCCCGGCAGCATCCAGAGCCCGCTGCACCTCGGGCAGGCAGCCCTGTTTAGTGCCTGTGCCATAGCCCACGATTGTCACCCTCATGCCTTATCTCCTTTTTATAAAATTTAATTCAAAAAATTCAACAGTTTTATTTTAAGCTGCTCAAGCGTGTCACCCGAGTCCTCGGGCCGCCTGACCAGGATTGTTTCGACATTGCATGCACTGGCCGCCGCCAGCTTTTCGGGGAATCCCCCAGCCACGCCGCCGTCCTTCGTGACGAGCGTCGCAATATCAAGCTGCTCAAATAGCGCCGTATTCAAGTCCTCGGAGAAGGGTCCCTGCATCGCGATGATGTGGCTTTGTAAAAAGCCCAATGAAGTACAATGCTCAATCGCTTCCACTGTCGGCAGCACGCGGGGGTAGCAACGTTCGGGAAAATCTGTCACGCGTGTAAATTCCGCCAGCTCCTTTGAACCGGTCGCGATAAGCACCCGACCGGTGCTTTGACTAAGTAGCTCCGCCGCCTGTGCCACCGACGCAACGGCGACACAGCCCCGCTCATCACTGGAAGGGCGCAACAGCCGGAAGTAAGCAATTCCGCTTTGCTGTGCCGCCGCAAGGATATTATGCGTGGCCTCCCTGGCGTAGGGGTGGGTGGCGTCTATGACACAGTCAAATTGTCCGTCTTTCATTAGCGCCGCCATTTGGACTGCATTTAGTCGCCCAACGCGGATCTCCAGTTTCTCTTCACGCGGCAAGAGTGCTTTAGCATAATCGCTGGTCACGCACAGTATCGCCTGGATTTCAAATTTTAGCAGCCATTCTAGCAGCGGATGACTATCTGCCGTACCGCCAAAAATAAGCATTCGCTTCATCGCTTCGCCTCATAACCGCGTAGCGTCACCATTTTACCGGCAATCTCCACCGTTTTTCCGTTTCCGATGAACACGGTGCAAAACATACCCGCAGAAAAATCACGCAGCGCTGACAGTGACATCAGCCGGGCAGATTCGCCCTCTCGTCCGATATTTTCAGCAACGCCGCACAGGGTATCACCACCGCGGTATTGCAGCAGAATATCACAGGCGTGCCGCAGGTGGTCGGTGCGTTTTTTGCTGCCCGGATTATACAACACCACCGCAAAATCACCCGCGCCTGCACCGTGCAAACGCTTTTCGATCACGGTCCAATCCACCAGCAAATCTGAAAGCGAAATGACGGCATAATCCTGCATCAGCGGTGCACCCAAAAGCGCTGCGCCGCTCTGTGCCGCCGTCACACCCGGAATAACCTCCAGTTCAACCGGCCCGGTCTGATCCCAAAGCTCATACAGCAGGCCCGCCATACCATATACGCCTGCATCGCCGCTGCAAACCATGGTGACATTCTGTGTTTCCGCCGCTTTAAGCGCCGCGTGGCAGCGCTCTGTCTCGCTTTTCATGGGCGTTGCGCTATATTTTTTATCTGGAAAAAGCGGTCGAACCAGCTCGACATAGGCTGTGTAGCCACAGATCAAATCGCAGGCTGTCAATGCGGCGTACGCTGCACCCGTCATGCCCTCGGAATTCCCAGGGCCGATGCCCACAACAGATAGCTTCATAAATGCTCTCCTTTATAGTGCCGCGTCCCCTGGCGGCACCTTCGAAATG
>JAEWNU010000177.1 GCA_023456995.1 Bacillota bacterium | reverse complement strand
GTCCTTAACCGATATGTACACTCTGCTGTCATCCTTACGGACGGATATTTTTATGCTTCCGTTTTTGGGTGTGAACTTGATGGCATTGGAGATGAGGTTCAATATCACCCGGCTGATTTTATCATTGTCAAAGGCTGTAATTATCTCAGCAGATTCCTTATGAAACACTAGTGATAGACCTTTCGATTCTGCATATTTTACCGAATTGGCGGCGATATCCTCTACAAACTTTACTACATCGTGGTTGGCAAGAGAAAGGCTGATGTTCCCTGAATCCATTTTGGTGACATCAATGAGATTATTGACAAGTCTCAACAGCCGGTAGCAGTTTTGCTTCATGATCCGGTGATAGGTTTTGAATTTGGTGCGGTTGTTTTCCAGAAACAAATCATCGCCCATCATATCAAAGAGCTGAATGGATCCCAAAACGACATTGATCGGCGTGCGCAGCTCATGAGAGATATTCGCCACAAAATCACGTCGGAGCTGATCAAGTTTAGCGCTTTCTAGCGATGCTGCCGCCAGCTTAGACGCCATATCATCTAACGCTGCAGCCAACTCGCCCATCTCATCATCCTGTGACACGCCGGTTTTGATCATATAATCCCCACCGCTGATTTTCACAGCGGCCGTTTTCATTTTATTTAGCGGCATAGTAAAACGGTTAGAAAGCATCCTCGCCACCAAAAAAGAAATCACAATAGCAATGGTCATGCTGAACAGCAGAATGAGCAACCCGCTGTTTGCAGCATTCGCGATGTCTTCCACCTGAGAATGCAGCAACACCGCCCCGGCGATTGTACCGTTTTGTAATACGATGGGTGTTGCAACAGTGATGGTTGGTGTATTGAGAAGCGGGCTAAAATTTTCGCTGAAAGATGTTTGCCCGGATAGAGCCTTTTTTACAACGCTCTCTGCGCCTAAAGGCAAGTCCTGATAATAAAGGCTTGCTTGCTCATGCCCCCGTGTAATTTGCGCCATATTGCTGTCCACAATCCAGACGTCACTCATGGCAATATCCTCAATGAAGTGCAGATAGGCACCATAGCCCATCCCCTGGCCCGACATGCCCTGCCCGTGCCCCATATTGCTTTGAGAATACCCCGCCATTGTTGCGGCTATATTTGTGGCGCGTTTCTCAAGTTCCGCTTTGTGCACATTTGCGCTGTAAGACGAAAACAGAAAGTAAAATATTACGCCTATTATGGTGGAAAAAAGCAAAAAAGACGCTCCAAAATAAAGAGTGAGTCGAAGCCGGATCCTATTCCTCATGAAAGCACCTCAAATTTATAGCCGACACCCCAAATTGTCTTGATTTCCCATGCTTCATGGGGCACTTCGTCGAGCTTGGCGCGAAGGCGCTTAATATGGGAATCTACTGTGCGTGTATCGCCAAAATAGTCAAACCCCCATAAGCTGTTAAGTAGATTATCTCGGGAAAAAACCTTATTTTTGTTCGTTGCCAGCATCCATAGAATTTCTGTTTCTTTTTTAGTCAGTGCTATTCTAACTCCGCTGACCTCTGTGATATATTCATCGAGATTGACGAATAAGTTGCCGTATTTTATAATTTGTGCGCTGGCCTGATCTTTGTGAGAAATTCTACGCAAAACGGCGCGGACCCGTGCCATGACCTCGCCTGGTGAAAAGGGCTTTACAATATAATCATCCGCGCCGATATCCAGCCCCATGATTCGCTCAAAGTCCTCGCCGCGCGCCGTGATCATAATGATAGGAACGTTTGATTTTTTACGGATTTCCCTGCATACATCGAAGCCGTCTTTTTTGGGCATCATGACATCCAGCAAGACAATATCAAAGGAAGTGCGCAGCGCCTTTTCCAATGCGTCTTCTCCATCAAAAGCCGTGGTAACAGCGTAACCTTCTTTTTTTGCATATTCACCCAGTATTGAAGCGATTTGTTGATTGTCATCAGCAATGAGTATTTCCATCATAGTCGCCACCTCCTTGGATATAAACATAGCGTTTATGCATGTTTTTTCTGTGTCGTTTTTCTTTATTCTAACATAAAAAGAGAAACTAAAAAACACAGTTTTGCCATAGGTTGAGGTTATTATTTAAACACAGCAGCGATAAAGCGCTGAAAAAAAGGAGGTATTCATATGAAATCCATTAAGAAACTTATTACGGTTAGTGCCTGTGCTCTTGTACTCTCCGCCATGGCTGTTACAACGTTTGCAGCGTCTGCGTATAAAACGCCCGCCGAGGCTGTTGCCGGGCTGACCAAACGAGAAGTACAATCGGTTATTGACGAAAGAATAACCACAGGCAAAACGTACGGTACGATTGCAAATGAAGCTGGAGTTTTAGAAGCCTTTAAGTCTGAAGTGCTTCAAATCAAAAAAGACGCCCTTGCTGCGCGCGTCGCAGCCGGAACGATGACTCAGGCGCAAGCCGATGCCATTATAAAGTCGATTGAAGCGAATCAGGCGACTTGCGACGGAACAGGAAATGGCGGCGGTATTGGTAGAGGCGCTGGTGCAGGGTTTGGCGCGGGCGCTGGGCAAGGACGGGGTATGGGGTGCGGTATGTACGGCACTTGCCTGAATAACTAGTACTA
>JAEWNU010000176.1 GCA_023456995.1 Bacillota bacterium | reverse complement strand
GATTAAAATACATGCAGATGTGATCGGTAAAACCGCCCACGCTGGCATTGCGCCTGAAACGGGTATTTCGGCAATCCAAGTTGCAGCGCATGGTATCGCGAAGATGAACCTGCTGCGCCTTGATGAGGAAACGACGGCCAATATTGGCACTATTAATGCACAGTATGCCACAAACATTGTGCCAGATAAGGTTTCTATTATTGCTGAGACCAGAAGCCGCAACTATGACAAACTTCAGGCACAGGCCAAACACATGGTAGACTGCTTGCAGCAAGCCTGCGATGAGTTCGGAGCTAAGTTGGATTGCCGCTGTGATACGGCCTATGTCAGCTATAATATCCCTCATGACCACGTGCTGATCAAAGAGTTGTCTACGGTTTTATTGGATATGGGAATTGAGCCCGTTGTCGGCAGTACAGGCGGCGGAAGTGATGTGAACATCTTTAACCTTAACGGGATTGATGCAGTAGTACTGGCAACAGGCATGTCTAAAGTCCATACCACCAATGAATATATAGAGGTCAGGCAGCTTGAGTTGACCGCTGAGATGATGTATCGATTGATGACCACTGCAAAATAATCATAAGCAAGTGCACTATTGGCAAGAATGAATTCGGATTTCATTGTTTAAAAAAGCAATGGGATTCGAATTCTATTATTATAAGTAATTGACATAAATTATAGCGTAAATTATATGCACATTGTATAAAGCGATAAATAAAAGGTTGTGGCTTTAATTAAATTATAGACAAAGTATTTCCAGCCTGTTATAATATCATTAAATGAATTTGGATTTTTATGTGATACTTATATATCGGGGGTGCGTAAATGAAGTCGAATGTCCAAGAAGCGTTAAATGTCATTGATCGGCAGGCAGGCGTGTTTTGCGCAGTGAGTGATGCTATTTGGGGAACCCCGGAAACAGCTTTTTTAGAGCATGCTTCGACAAAAGAGCTGATAAACACCCTAAAAGATTTCGGCTTTTCTGTCACCGAAAAGGTGGCTGGCATTGAGACCGCTTTTTCTGCGCGCTATGGCACTGGTAAGCCTGTCATAGGCATTTTAGGTGAATTTGATGCCCTATCCGGTTTAAGTCAGGAGGCGGGTTGCGCCGAAAAGAAAGCCATTTTGCCCGGTGAAGCGGGGCATGGCTGTGGGCATAACCTCTTGGGCGTCGGTTCGCTGGCGGCTGCGGTGGCCATTCGAGAGTATCTTAAAGAGAATAAATGCTCCGGTACGGTGATTTATTACGGCTGCCCCGGCGAAGAGGGTGGCTCTGGGAAAGCGTTTATGGCGCGGGACGGAATTTTTGATGAACTTGACTGTGCATTAACTTGGCATCCTTGGGACATCAATGCCGTGAGCAACGAGACCTCGCTGGCGAACTATCAAGTGGCCTACCGGTTTAAAGGGGTTAGTTCGCATGCGGCTTCATCACCCCATCTGGGGCGCAGTGCGCTGGATGCGGTAGAGCTTATGAACGTGGGTGTGCAGTTTTTACGCGAGCACATGATTGAAAAGGCGCGTATCCATTATGCCATTACCAACTCAGGTGGCTTTTCACCCAATGTGGTTCCGCCAGAGGCCGAGGTGCTTTATTTGATTCGTGCACCTAAAAATCAGCAAGTACAGGCGCTATTTGAACGTGTTAACAAAATTGCACAGGGCGCAGCACTGATGACTGAGACATCGATGGAATATGATTTTATCAAGGCATGTTCTAATATGGTTGTGAATTCAACGCTTCTAGAAGTCTTTCAGCAGTCTTTTGAAGAACTTCAACCGCCTGAATACACCGATGAAGAAATAGCATTTGCTAAACAAATTATTAAGAGTTTTGAAAATCCGGCTAATCCTTATGAGGCACAGATGGAACGCTACAGTAAGAAGGATCAGGCATTCTTGAGTAGCCAGATGAACAAGCCAATTTTTGATTTTATTGCCCCTCCAGCTGTGGTTGAAGGATTTATGGGTGGGTCAACCGACGTGGGAGACGTCAGTTGGGTCTGTCCCACAGCTCAGATATTTGTAACAGCCAAAGCAGCGTTGACTCCCGCGCATTCCTGGCAGCAGGTTGCGCAGGGAAAAAGTACGATGGCTCATAAGGGGATGCTTTATGCAGGTAAGGTGATTGCTGCAACGGCCATTAGATTAATAGAACAGCCATCATTGATTGAAACGGCTAAGGCCGAGCACCAGGCACGACTTGGTGGTAATCGCTATTGTTGTGCGATTCCAAAGAATGTACGGCCCCGATCCATTGCCCCTAAAAAGTAGGTAAGACTTAAAAATGGTTTTTATGTCGCCGTTTCAGTGCTGCAACACCGAAAATGGTGACATAACATAAATTATTTTATAAGGAGGATTTCTCTATGAGCGCATCTACCCCTGCTGCCCAGAAAAAGAGTGCGGTTGACCGTTTTCTCGATGGTATCGAGAGAGTGTGCAACAAACTGCCGCCACCTGCGATCCTGTTTATCTACCTGTTTATGATTGTTGCTGTTATCGGTGCCATTTTCACGGTCACCGGCGTCAGCATGGTCAACCCTGCAACCAAGGAAGCGGTGGTTTCGCAAAACCTGTTTTCAGCGACCGGCGTTAAGTGGTTGCTTGACAATCTAGTTAAAAACTTTACCGGCTTTGCGCCGCTCGGTCTGGTTATCACCATGACCCTTGCAATCGGTATGTGTGAAGAGTCGGGCATGATTCTGGCGATGCTGCGCAATAGTCTGCGTAACGTTCCCGCTGCAGTCGTTCCCTATGCCATAGCGTTCGTTGGCACGGTTGGTAACATCGCTTCTGATACTGCGATGGTTATCATTCCGCCTATGGCTGCAATCATTTATTTGGGTGTACATAAGCATCCAGTCGTTGGCATGATCTGCGGTTACGCAGGCGCGCAGGCCGGCTTTAGTGCAAACCTGATGATCGCCGGCACGGACTCATTGCTTCAGGGTCTGACCAATGAGGCGATCAAAGGCTTCTTACCTGACTC
>JAEWNU010000175.1 GCA_023456995.1 Bacillota bacterium | reverse complement strand
ATATTGTTTATTGAAGTTATGTGCTGGGTTCTAGCGCATAACAGTCACCGGAAGGAGAACATTATGAAATACGATTTTAATGAGCCAATTGACAGGTCGAAAAACTTTTCGGCAAAGTATGATGAATTGGAACGACGGTTTGGGCATGCCGATTTGATCCCTCTGTGGATCGCAGACATGGATCTAAAAACAGCGCAGCCTATTCTGGAGGCGATTGACGCAAGAAATCGGCAGGGCATTTTCGGATACACCTCCCGTCCAGATTCTTATTTTCAGTCGATCTGCGACTGGCAGAAGCGTCGCAACAATTGGGAAATTGACAAAAACCTTGTTAGCTTTGGCCTGGGTGTCGTTCCTGTCCTTTGCACCATAGTGCGTGAATTCAGCAAGCCTGACGACCCGATCCTCTTTTTGACGCCTGTCTATTCCGAATTTTATGATTCAGTCGAAAACTGGGGTCGCAAGCCTCTTACTGTCCAGCTAGACGAAAAAGACGGCTACTACACGCTAGATATCGCCAAGTTTGAGGAAGCGCTCAAACAGAAACCCGCCCTGTTCATCCTGTGTAACCCGCATAATCCGGTGGGTCGCACCTGGAACCGTGATGAACTACGACAGATGGGTGAGCTTTGTATCAAGTATGGTGTAAAGATAATCTCCGACGAAATCCACTCTGATCTAATGCTTTTCGGCAGCAAACATGCGCCATTGGCTACCATCTCCAAGGAGATTGCCGACATCACAGTCACCTGCATTTCTGCAACCAAGACGTTCAATCTGGCAGGACTGCAAGCCTCCACAACGGTTTTCCCAAATATGCAGATGAAGGAACAATTTGATTCCTTCTGGCACCGCATGGATGTACACCGCAACAACTGCTTCAGTCTTGTAGCTGTAGAAGCGGCTTTCCGTTACGGTGAGGAATGGCTGGAGCAGCTGCTCGCACATCTGGAAGGTAATGCGCTCTACGTTGAGGAATATCTCAAGGAAAATATTCCTGAGATTCATTTCCGCCAACCGGAATGCACCTATCTGCTTTGGCTCAACTGCAAAGGTCTTAATCTTAAGGACGACGCGTTGCCACAGTTTTTCATCAATGAAGCGCATCTGGCGCTCAACGACGGCCGCTCCTTTGGCGACGGCGGTGCAGGCTATATGCGCATGAACATCGCTTGCCCGAGATGCACGCTTGAAAAAGCCATGGACCAGTTGAAGGCTGCTGTGGATAAACGGTTTGCACGCTGAAACGCTGTAAAAAGGATTCAATAGCCATATTGGCTAAGAATATATGAGGAGGTATATGTATGACAAAATCCAATACCGGGAAGAAAAGTTTCGTTATGAGGGCTTTGGATGCCGTTGAACGCGTTGGTAACGGTCTTCCCGATCCCGCAACCCTGTTTCTCATACTAACAGTTATCACGATTGTAATCTCCATGATCTGTGGCGGCTTGGGCATTTCCGTTACTTATGAAGGTGTTGACACCGCTAGCGGCAAAATCATTGAAAAGACGGTTACCGCCGTCAATCTGATGGCTCCCGATAGCATTCGCCACATGGTCACGACTGTCGTTAGCAACTTCACCGGATTCTTTGCACTAGGTACTGTTTTTACCATTATCCTCGGTGTCGGCGTTGCTGACCGTACCGGCTTTCTGGGCTGCTTACTGCGCAAAGTCGCCGCTTCCACCCCCAAATGCATGGTAACCGCTGTGGTTGTGTTTCTTGGTATCATGTCCAACGTCGCTTCCTCTACCGGCTACGTTGTTCTGGTTCCTCTTGGCGCAATTCTGTTCATGGCATTCGACCGTCACCCGATTGCAGGTCTTGCCGCTGCGTTTGCTGGCGTTTCCGGCGGTTGGAATGCCAACCTGCTCATCGGTACAAATGACCCGATGTTTGCAGGCATGTCCACGCAGGCAGCGCAGATGATTGACCCAAGCTATGAAGTCCTGCCGGTATGTAACTGGTACTTTATGATGGTTTCCACTGTGCTAATTACTATAATCGGCACCTTGATTACCGACAAGATTATTGAGCCCCGTCTGCCAAAGTACGTCCCGGATGAGAATGCGATCGTCACTGATATCACCGTTAATGAAAAACGTGGTATGCGCTGGGCAGGTATCTCCGCTCTGATTTACGTCATCCTGATGGTAGCTTTAGTTGCTCCTTCCAATGGGCTACTGCGCAACCCGGAAACAGGCGGTTTTTTAAAGTCTCCGTTTATGAGCGGCATCATTTTCTTTATGATGCTCCTGTTCCTCATCCCCGGCCTTTTCTACGGTATTGGCGCAGGCATTATCAAGAATGATAAAGACGTTGTAAAGCTCATGACCAGTGCCATATCCGGTCTGTCAAGCTTCATGGTTTTGATCTTCTTTGCAGCGCAATTTACCGCGTGCTTCAACTATTCCAACCTTGGTACCATCCTGTCTGTTTCTGGTGCGAACTTCCTAAGCTCCATCGGATTCGTCGGTTTACCGCTGGTTATCTGCTTTATCGTCCTTACCGCGTTCATCAATATCTTCATTGCTGTTGACTCCGCTAAGTGGGCAATTATGGCCCCGATTTTTGTTCCGATGTTTATGCGTTTGGGCCTGTCTCCTGAGCTGACACAGGTTGCTTACCGTATTGGCGACTCCTGTACAAACATTATTGCTCCGTTGATGCCGTTCTTCGTTTTGACAGTTGCTTTCTTCCAGAAGTACGACAAAAAGTCCGGTATCGGAAGCGTTATCTCCACTATGCTGCCTTATTCCATCGCATTTTTGGTTGGGTGGATCATACTATTCTGCGTGTGGTATCTAATGGGCCTACCTCTCGGACCCGGATCTCCGCTGTTCTACGGCGCCTAATAATTTTTTTCAACCGTTCTGGGGGACGGTGCAGACGCACCGTCCTCTGCTATT
Source organism: Bacillota bacterium (assembly GCA_023456995.1). GTDB lineage: Bacteria > Bacillota > Clostridia > Oscillospirales > Ruminococcaceae > Yanshouia. The sequence goes on along the minus strand of JAEWNU010000175.1, from coordinate 2,879 downwards.
TAAAAACACGTGCCTTTCGGGGCAATTGCTGAATCTGTTAGCTTTGACTTAAAAACTATCCGCAGAATATTATTTAGGCAAATACTTTTAATAAAGGAGGCGCTTTCATGTTACCGAAAGAGCAAAAAATCAAGACGCTCCTATCTGAAAAGGGCCTTGACGGAGCGATCATTTCCTCTCCCGAAAACTTTCATTATGTGACCGGATTTGCCGGTCATCAGCATACAGTTTCGCGCCAGCCTGGATTTTCGCTTGCAGTCATGTCTGCAAAAAAAAATATGCCTACCCAGCTAACAACAATGGATTTCGAGATTCCAACCTTTGAAGTCAAAAACAAATGCGGTTTCATAATACGTAAATACGATACATGGGTCGGCGTCAAAACCTGGGACGAAATTGCGAATAACGAGCCTGTAGCAGAAAGCGACATATTTGAAAGCTCCATAGACATCCTAGGCAAGATGATGGATGAAATGGGCTTAATGGACAAAAAAGTTGGCGTTGAGTTGGATTACCTGACGTACAACTATTATAAAATGCTATGCGAAAAATTCCCTAAAGTGCAGTTCGTCAATATTTCCGACCTGTTCATCTGGAGCCGCAGTGTCAAGGAGCCGGATGAGATTGAGATGTTTCGCACACTTTGCACCGCAGCGGACAATGCCTTCTATGAGGTCAGCAAAATTGTTCGCATCGGCGCTTCGGAAAAGGAACTGGCTGCCTGCTTCCGCCAGCACGCACTGGCAAGCGGGGTATGCCTGCCCAGCTCCTGGTCGATGTTTTCCACCGGAGCTTATGGTGCACGTCTTGGGTTGCCGACCGACCGCATCATCACTGATGGCGACGTTGTAAAATTCGATGCAGGCGTTAACGCAGAATTTGATTTTTACACAACTGATACCTCACGCGCATGGATTATCGGCAATGCCGACCCTGTGCTGCATAAGCTCAAGGATCGTCTATATGAGGGTCAGCGTCGCATGATCGCGCTGGCAAAGCCCGGTGTACCGATTAATGCGCTATTCCGGACAGCTTTTGAGTATGTCCGTGAAGCGTACCCCTGCTACCGCCGCGGGCATACTGGCCACAGCATCAGCATGGGACCGGCTACCGCAGAAGCGCCGTATATCAATGCTTTGACCGATCGCCCCCTAGAAGCGGGCATGATTCTTGCAATGGAGGTTCCCTGCTATATCCGCGACGTCAACGGTTTTAACATTGAAGACATGGTTCTCATAACGGAAAATGGCTGCGAAGTCCTTACACCAAAAACGCCGCACTACCTGTAAAATTGAAAGGAATTTTTCGAGATGAAAGTTGTAATTGTCGGAGGCGTTGCCGGAGGTGCCGGAACTGCCTCCAGACTAAGAAAAAATGATGAAAGCGCTGAGATCATCCTGTTTGAAAAGGGTGAATATATCTCTTTTGCTAATTGCGGCCTGCCATATTATATTGGTGGTGTCATAACGGAAAAAGCGGATTTACAGCTGCTAACACCGCAAAGTTTTGCCGCGCGCTTTAACGTTGACGTGCGTATCAACAGTGAAGTCATTTCAGTTGATGTCGTTGCAAAAACTGTAACGGTCAAAAACCATACAGATGACTCAGAATACATTGAAAGCTACGACAAGCTGGTGCTTTCCCCGGGCGCCTCCCCAATCAGACCAGCCTTGGAGGGCATGGAAAAGAATCATGTTTTCACACTGCGTAACATTCCGGATACCTATGCTATCCATGATTTTGTAACGACACACCATCCACGTACCTGCGCGATTATCGGTGCAGGCTTCATAGGTCTTGAGGTAGCGGAAAATCTCACCGAACAAGGCATACAAGTCTCTGTCATCGAAGCAATGGATCACGTCATGGCTCCCATTGACCTTGACATGGCGCACGAAGTCCACAACTATATACGCGCCAAGGGCATAAAGCTGCATTTATCCCAGCGCTGCAAGGGCTTTACAGAAAACAGCGTCCTGCTGGAAAACGGCGATTCTGTTGTGGCTGATATGGTCATCCTAAGCATCGGCGTTGCGCCGGAAACGAAGTTTTTGCGTGATAGCGGTATCTCGCTTGGTGCACGCGGCGAAATTCTCGTCAACGAATATATGGAAACGAACATTACGGATATCTATGCGCTTGGGGACGCTGCTTCCGTCAAAAATATCGTCACCGGAAAACAAACGATTATCCCACTGGCTTCTCCCGCTAATAAACAGGCCCGCATTGTGGGAGATAACCTCTGTGGTAAAAAATCCAGCTACAGCGGCAGCCAAGGCACCAGCATAATGAAGCTGTTTGATATGACCGTCGCCTGTACCGGCGAAAAAGAGGAAAACCTCAAACGTGCCAGTGTCGCTTACCGCAAATCCATTACGACCTCCGCTTCGCACGCCGGTTATTATCCGGGTGGCACAACAATGACTGTAAAACTGCTTTTTGAGCCTGAGTCAGGGCGTTTACTTGGCAGCCAGATCGTCGGTGTCAGCGGCGTTGATAAGCGCATAGATGATATTGCAAATGCCATCCGATTTGGTATGACAATTTACGACCTGCAGGAAATGGAGCTGGCTTATGCACCGCCGTTTTCCTCCGCAAAAGACCCGGTCAATATAGCCGGTTATGTCGGCGCCAACATTCTGGAAGGTCAAATGATTCCATTCTATCAGGAGGAGATAGATAATATTCCAAATGATGCAATCTGTCTGGATGTACGCACCGAAGACGAATATAAAGGCGGACATATTCCAGGCTTTATTAACATACCGCTGGATAATCTGCGCAAGCGCATCGGTGAACTCGATATGAACCGTGAAATTTTCATCACCTGCCAGATTGGCCTGCGAGGTTATATCGCGCAGCGTATTCTTGAACAGAAT
>JAEWNU010000174.1 GCA_023456995.1 Bacillota bacterium | reverse complement strand
TGTGGTTATAGCAGGTTCTTCTTAAGGAAATTCCATGCGTTTTTGTAGAGAATGCCATCGGCAATCTTCTGGCTGAGGCCACGCGAAAGATAATACTCATAAATTCCAGCAGCTTTTGTCGGTGAGTTTAGGCATTCAGGCAGAACAGCGCCGTCAAAATCTGATCCCAGTGCGAGATTATTTTCGGCTCCAAGCTCCAGAAAGTGCACGGTATGGCGGTAGATATCATCAAGGCTTTCCACAATACCGTCATCTCTCAAGAACTTAACAAAATAGTTAAGCCCTATCAAGCAATCGCGGCGTACCATCTCGCAAATCATTTCATCCGTGAGGTTACGCTTATGGCCACAGAGCGTGCGAGCATTGGAGTGAGTCGCCAAAAACGGTTTTTTCACGACCTCCAATAGATCTTGAAATCCGGTATCATTAAGATGAGAAATATCGATTAGGATACCGTTCTTTTCAAGCTCAGGAATAACTGCCCGCCCAAAGTCAGAAAGTCCATGATTTGTATTGTGACCCGAACCGATCTCGTTTTCGCCGTTCCAAACCAGCGTAATGGCTCTGACTCCCGCCTCTGCCAGCTCTTTAACACGGCATAGATCGCCCGCTAAGGCAGAGCCATTCTCAATGGTGAGAAATGCAGCCGTTTTATTCTGGGCAAAAGCCATTTCCACATCCGAAAATGTTCGGCAGGGTGCAACCCGGTCGGCGAACTGTTTCATCTGCCGTTCAAAGCTGCGGCGGTTAAAATCAAAATAATCAATTGCCGCCTGTCCGCGCTCTTCGTCAGGTATAAATACAGCAAAGAACTGAGCCCAGTGTACGCCAGCGGGAATGGACGAAAGCGAAAGCACCCGTTTTGGGTCATCAATGGTGTCAGGGTTGCCGGTGTTGGTGTATTTCCAATCGGTAAGGGTATCGCAATGAAGATCAATCAGTGCATAAGGATTCATAATGGTTCCTCTTATCATAGCGTGATGCGCCTAAATTTGATGGCAGCTAAACATTAAAGCTCCTCGTAGCCCGCGACTTCCTTTGAGCGGTCATACTCAAAATAGCGCAAACCACGTTGAGATGTCTCAATTTCACCCAGCTGGTTATCATATGGATCGGTACGCCAATATTGCTTGGCGATAGTGAAATCGGACTGAAAATGGGTGTTTGCCACCATTCGGAAAGCGTCCAGATTACCAAAGTAGAATCTGCGGCGCTCCTCGTTGTGTTCTCTTGTCGCTCCGCACCCAAAAGACGGATCAGCATACAGCCATCCACAGGGTGCCACATAGAACATAGCCCAGTCATGTGCGCCGCAGAAATCTGGCCGTGTATAAAGTCCGCTTTGCCATCTGGCAGGAATGCCAGCGCAACGGCAGAGCGTTATGAACAGCAGTGCCATCATACCGCAGTCGCCCATAAGATTTCTCGCACAGGTCTCGGGAATGTTCTCAAGCGAAAAGTAAGAGCGTACAAAGGAATATTTTACATTGAGTGTCAGAAAATCATAAAAAGCTCTGGCCTTATCCAGCGGGTTATCCATGCCCTCAGTCAGCATCGCCACTAATTCACGGATATACGGAGTAAACACGATGTGCGGATACTGCTCACAAGTATCGAAATCGGGCTGGATTTTGTCGGGGATAACCGATGAAAGGTCGTGATAACAGGCCGTATGGATATAAGAGTATTCCACAGTAAAGGCGTGATTCTCCTCCATGCGATCCTCCCAGCAAACAGTGCGCTGCGGTGCGTTCTCCGGCGAGATAATCCCTCCGGGAGGATCCATGCGTACTATTTTTATATCGCTTTGCTGCTCACAGACACAGGGAATAGGTAAGTGAACGCGAACAATTTCGCCCGCTTTAAAAACCTCATCTTTTATCCGTACGCTGGCACGTATTATAATGTGGTTTGAAAAACTTCCCCTCTCACACATTATTTTGGCAACACGGTCGAGCGGTCCAGCCGTAAGTCCCCCGGCGCCGTCAGACAGGACGTTCGTTTGTCCTGCTCGTGCAGCAAAGGCTAAATCCGTCTTGAGAAGCGTTTCATAAAAGCGGTCAAAGTAATGCGGTATGCCATTGACATAAATCCAGTCAATTCTCCCGTCCGACTCAAGAGCGTCAAACTCCTCTTCGGTAAAGTCAGCAATGTGCAACTGAACGCGCTTTACTGCCTCTACTTTTGTAAAGGGATAGTTTTCCGGAAGCCGAATTATAATTTCCCGTTCTACAATTAGACAGTTACGAAAAGCCAGCGGAAGATTTTGTGACGTGAGCTTTTTGTCGATCAGTCGGATTGCACCATCGAAGTCTCCGTAAATCTTGTGGCGAAGGATATCGTCAGGCAGGCCAATATTTAAATACTCGAAATAATGGTTTTGATTCATAATGCACTCCTATTGGATAAGCACACGCCAACAGATGTTAGGCAAAGAACTGCATAATACTGGCGCATGCCAAACCCATTACGTTACCAATTGCCGCACCAAGTACGCCCATCAGAACACCGATGCCAGCGTAAGAGCCGTTATAAGCAGATGCAACGATAGGTGCGGAAGCGGATCCACCGATGTTCGCAAGTGAGGCGGTGGATACCATGCAGAGATCCCAATGGAACATCTTGGAGAGAATAAACATAATAACAACATGGATAATCAGAACCACTAAGCCAGCAACCAGCCACAGCGGGGCGTCGAGCAGTTCATTTAATCCAGCGCGGGAGGCGAGGAGCGAAATAACAACATACAGATAGATGTTCGACATTTCCTCAACACCGGACATTTTGCCAAGAGGAGACATAGCAGCAATCAGGCCTATCGCGGTTACCAAAAGTACGGTAGCGGTACCCTTGTCTATCAGGCCGTAAGCGAGAACGCCGCCCAGTTTCTGGCAGAGCGCAGAAATTATCAGCGATAAGCCCAGCAGCGTAAACAGTGAGGTGAAATTGACCGCTTCTTTTTTATTAGTCAGCTCCGCATTTGCGGCCGCTGCAATCGCATCAAGCTTAGAGGTATCAGCCTTAACCGCATTATTCCACTTAGAAGCAAAGGGAATAACAATGAGAAGCAATGCAATCCACACGGAATAATAAATTGTATCCACAATCAGCGCAGCAGCAAAATCCGCTTCGGGGACAGACAACGCGTCCTGCACAGCAGCCATATTACCAGAGCCGCCGATCCACGATGCACAAAGCGCTGCCATTGCGCGCCAGGATTCTACGCCCAGCGAACCCTTAAAGATGACAAATGCTACAACAAATCCTAATGTAATCGAGATGGCGCCTCCCATAAAGATGGCTATCATGCGGCCGCCAAGCTTAGCAAGCTTGCGGAAATCGCAACGCAGCAGCATGACAAAGATCATGGCATAAAGCAGGTTATTCTTGGTGGCTGAATAGGCGGCGGAGGTTGCCTTCATATCCCAGAGGTTGAAGGTACAGAAAATCATATTGAATAAGTACACCATAACAATTGGTGGAACATAGTCAAAGATTTTCCACTTGGTTGTTTTTTGAATCGCAACCAACATAGATGAGAAAAATACCAAGAATGCGATGTAGGTGAAGCCGTTTGTAATCATAGTGGTCTCTCCCTTCATTTTTTAGGCTACTGCTTATCAACATGCGAGCTTTTCTCCCTCGCATATGTCCAGAATTAGTGGGCCAAATACCTGAGGCCAATTATTTCAGAAGCGTGTCCGCTGAAATATATTCCAAGCCCAGCGCCTCTGCTACGCCAGCAAAGCAACATTTTCCGTCATAGCAGTTTAGTCCGGACATTAGCCCGCGGTCATCCTGGCATGCTTTTTCTACACCCTTGGCGGCCAGCGCCAGGCCATAAGACAGGGTAGCATTGACAAGTGCCAGCGTAGAGGTGCGCGATACGGCACCGGGCATATTGGCGACACAGTAATGCACAACACCGTCGACCATAAATATAGGGTCGTCATGTGTGGTGGGGTGACTTGTTTCGACACAACCGCCCTGATCAACCGCTACATCAACGATTACCGCACCTGGCTTCATAGATTTAAGATCCTCACGAAGTACCAGCTTCGGGGTTGTGCGTCCGGGAAGCAGTACAGCTCCAATCACAAGATCTGCCTGTTTGAGGCAGCGGCGGATATTATCGCGGCTGCTGTATAAAGTGGTGATCTGATGAGGAAAAATATCATCGAGATAAGCAAGGCGCCGAGCGCTTACATCAAGAATCGTCACGTTACCGCCCATGCCTACGGCAATTTTACAGGCGTTGGTGCCAACGTTGCCGCCACCCAGAATCACAACATTGCCGCGCTCTACTCCGGGCACGCCCGCAAGCAAAACACCCCTTCCACCAAAGGTTTTTTCAAGATATTTTGCGCCCTCCTGAACTGACATACGCCCTGCAATCTCGCTCATCGGAGCAAGACATGGAAGCCCGCCCTCGCGACCGACAATTGTTTCATAGGCTACAGCCTTTACCTTTGCTTTAAGCAACGCGCTGGTCAGCGGCGCATCGGCTGCCAGATGCAGATATGTATACAGCACTAGCCCTTCACGGAAGTATTTATATTCCGTCTCAATCGGTTCCTTGACCTTAACGATCATCTCGGAGCTGTTCCAGACCGACTCGGCCTTATCCTCAATCTGTGCGCCTACGCTGAGATACTCCTCGTCAGTAAAGCCCGATCCGAGTCCGGCTCCCCGTTCAACAAGCACACTGTGACCTGCCTCAATAAAAGCGGTAGCCGCACCGGGAGTAAGTCCCACTCGAAACTCGTTGTTTTTGATTTCCTTGACGACGCCAATGACCATGCGCATATCTTCCTTTCATTTATAGAATTCTCAAGCATGACCAGTAATCCAAAAATAAAAAACCAACAAGAACAAAAGACATTAAAAAGCACGTCTTTTTGGTCTTGCTGGTTTTCAAAAGCTGTGACATGACTGTGATCCGTAAAAACGGAATCATATCTGGCAATCTGAAGCAGCGTATTATCCAAATGTCAAAAGAATAGGTTAAATCCTTTTGTTGGGGATAGCATAACGCAAAGTTTGCCATCGCGTCAAGTAGACAATCAAATTTTTATATAATTTTATAACAAATAAGGCATAATTTAGTCATATTTTCACGAATTTCAAGCTGGTATGTCATGATAATCCTGTTCGCATAGCATGATATCGCTTGACCGCATCACGGTAGGAAACGATAACAGCCTTGCGTGAAGACCCGCCATAACGACGATTTAGTTCTTCCTCAAGCCACTGTTCTGCGCCAAGAAAGTTTTTCCCAACAAACATTCTACGCAGAAAGTCTTCGGTTAGCTCAAGTGTGTGGGTGCAGTTAAACGCTAATATTCGCCCGGTTGCATCGTCTACCTCAAAGGCCATATAAAACGAGTTGTAGATCTTGGTGATGGCGTTATCGGCGTTGGTACGTGACTCGCCAATGACAAAACACGAATGAAGCGACTCCATGCAAACCTCCCTGATTTTTAAATAATATATGAAATAATTTAGAAAAATATTACTATACAACCTTATTATAAGGATCAAACAATTTTCTTGTCAACATAAATGATCATAAAAATATTCTGCGGCTGTAAGAGAGCCTATTAGCACCCAATATAACTGATTATATTTACAGCGGCATGGAAAGTTCCATACCGCTGTTGCTCTTTTTATTTATTCTTTAAACAAATGCCCCGTTAATTTTTAAAGCCCTTTGTTATTCATCGGCAAAGCGGTAGCCAACGCCCACTTCGGTCAAAATAAAACGTGGATGCGTCGTGTCCATTTCAAGCTTGCGGCGAAGGTTTGCCATAAAAACCCGTACGCTCTTGCTGTCGCCTCCCTCATAGCCCCAGATCTGCCGAATGATGTAGTTGTGTGTAAGTACTTTACCCTTATTAGCAATTAGAAGCAACAGCGTTTTGTATTCTGTAGGCGTCAGATGGATTTCATTGTCTGAAACAAATACCTTACGTTTCTCATAGTCCACCATCAGCCAATCACAGGAGAATTTCGTGTTGCCTGCTTCTGTCACAGCTTTTTGCAGAGAGCGCTCCACCACCCGGATTCGCGCCATAAGCTCCCCCATATGGAAAGGCTTTGTAATATAATCATTGGCGCCAAGATCAAGTGCTGCTATCTTCTCTTTCTCCTGCCCGCGCGCCGAGACAATCAGAACCGGCGTGTCAGAAAAAGTGCGCAGTTCGCGCAAAAGGTCAACGCCATCCCTGTCCGGCAAACCCAGATCTAATAAAACAATATCGGGCCGGTGCGAAGAAAAGAGAAACATGCCTTCGGCGGCTGTTTCCGCTGTCAGAACGCTGTAGCTTTCTTTTGACAGAGAGATATCGATGAAATGTGAAATGTATTTATCATCTTCAATAACAAGAATCGTCCGCTGGTCGTTCATGGCTCTCCTCCATAGGCAGCGTGAAGGTAAATATGGTCCCGTTGGGGACATTATCTGCCACAAATATTTCTCCGCCGTGGGCTTCAATAATTGCTTTGCAAATGGATAAACCAAGACCCAATCCCCGGCGTCCATCTACAATTTCTTCATCCTGTGTGACAAATCGCTCAAACAAATGCCCGCGTATTGCCGCAGGGATACCGCCTCCGGTGTCGACAACCGAAACGATCAGCTTCTCATCGGCTTGTACGGTTAGCGTGATGGCGCTTTCCGGCGGCGTATGACGAACCGCATTTTCTAAAAGATTGATAATCACCTGCGAAATTAGCTTGCCATCCATTGGTGCGGTAACAACCTCTTCAGGCAGCTTCACCTGAAAGCTCCTTCCGCGGATTAATCGCTCCGTATGCTTGACGGCTTCACCGATCACATCGTCTATCACTTCGTCCTGCTTGTGCAAGACAATCTTTTGTTCGCTGATACGGGTCATATTGAGGATATTTTCAACGAGGTCGGTCAACCATACAATTTCTTCGCTGATATCGGAAGCCAATTTTCTGCGTTCGGATTCCGACAGCTCTTGGTAGTTGTCAGCAAGAAGGTTGCCCGCGCCAGAAAGCGCTGTAAGCGGGCTTCGTAGATCATGCGCAACCGAACGCAGAAGAGTACCTCGCTGCTGTTCACGTACCATCGCCAATCTAATTTTTTCGCGATCCGCAACAAGCGTTTCGCGTTCTAAGGCGATACCAAGCTGTGTACAGACCGCTTGAATAATTAAAAGCTGTTGTCCTTCCGGCTCCTTGTCAGAAAGTATCAGACGACCCAGCGTACCGGAGCCGCTGAGAATTTCAAAGCCCTTGCCGACACCCTGCCCTAAATAAACCTTACAGTCCAGCCCGGCATATTCCCTGACAAGATCCTCCGCTTTTTTAACGACGCTTTCCTTGCCGCTGGCGGAAAGAAAACCAGACGCAATTCGGTACATAATTTTTGCGGTGCGCTCGTTTTGGCTGGCCAGCTTCATCTCGGTTTGCAACCGCGATGTAACTGTTCCGGAAACAATGCCTGTTACCAAAAAGAACATAATCAGCATCAGGTCGTTTGTTCTGTAAATAAAAAAGGAAAAGCGTGGTTCGGTAAACAAAAAATTAAAAAGCATTACGGAAATAAGTGCCGCCCCAATAGCCCAGCCGCGATTGCTTGTCAGAACTGCCGTAAATAAGACACTGAGCAGAAACACCATGATGATGCTCTCATTACCCACGCCTAATAAGCCGATCAGCAGCGCGCAGGTTGTCGCTAAGCCCATGACAAAAACTGTTTTTGCCCCTTGCTTTACCGTAGCGAACACCCCACAATCCGATTACTTTTTACTGATCATTTTTAATATATCCTTTTGTTCTCCTGCTACAATGATATGTTCCTGTTCACTAAAAACATGGTCAGCACTGATAAGTGGAAGAATATGCTTACCGACTCGTACCCCAATAACGTTAATACGATGTTTTGTACGGACATCAAGTTCACGAATATTTCGGCCGTTCCAATCACTGGGTGATTCTATTTCCATAATAGCATATTCCGGTGATAATTCAATATAATCAAATGCACCTTTTGCCGAGTAGCGCACAGCTGTCCTCTGGGCCATATCACGTTCAGGGTATACTACGTCGTCTGCACCGATCTTTTTGAGCAGATCAGCATGAATTTCGCGGTCCGATTTCGCAACTACATAGGGCGCACCCAGTTCTTTAAGCAGCGAGGTGATTTCCATCGAAGACTGAAAATTGTCACTTATACAAACAAAGCACACGTCAAAGTTGCGCACGCCTAATTCTTCTAACACATCTCGATCCATACAATCGCCAATCTGCACACGTGTTACAAACGGCTCCAGTTTATGAACAGCCTCCTCGTCCATATCCACCAACATTACTTCATTATGAAGCTCCGTAAGCTTTACTGCGAGGTTTTTACCAAATCGCCCCGCACCTATAACAAGCATTGATCTCATAATCCGCCCCGTCCTTTCAATTAACCGACAATGACCTTGCCGATGGGATTTCTTAATTTTCCACCATTATTTGACCTTGCTACCGCCAAAAATACTGTTAGACTGCCGACACGGCCTGCGTACATCAACAACACTATAACAATGCGCGATAAGGGCGGCAGCGATTGGGTAATTCCAGTTGAAAGGCCCACTGTGCCAATGGCGGACAAGCACTCAAATGCGGCGTCAGTAAATAGCTGGCCCTGTGCGCAAAGCACGAGCACTCCGCAAACTGTCATAGCTAGATAAACCGACACACCACAAAATGCACGACGCAATATTTCAGTTTCTAAACGAAAATGCCATATTGAAACATCCTCCCGGTTGCGAAGCGAAGCCAAAACAGTAGCAGCCATGACGACCATCGTGGTTACCTTTATGCCACCGCCGGTGCCACCGGGCGCAGCGCCGATGAACATCAATATCATTGTGATAAACTTGCTCCCGTCGGAAAGCGCAGCTATATCTACGGTATTAAAACCCGCTGTTCGTGGTGAAACCGACTGAAAAAAAGCCGAAAGAATCTGCTCCTGTATGCTCATGGCAGAGAAAACCCCGTCTTTTTCAAGCAGTAAAAAGAGCAGCATACCGACCATTAAAAGCGTAAATGTAGAAATCAAAACAGCGCGAGAATGAAGCCTGAGCTTTCCAAAACAAAACCGACTTTCAATGAGCTCATTCCACACCACAAAGCCAATGCCGCCGACAACGATTAGAGTGGCGATGGTGAGAACCACCACCGGATCGTTATAAAAATATGTTAGAGAAGAGCTCGGCGCACGAAAGCCCATCAAATCAAAACCCGCATTGCAGAATGCGGATATGGAGTGAAAAACGGAGTACCACAGTCCTCGTCCCCAGCCAAACTCAGGAATAAACCGAACGGATAGCAGGGCCGCGCCAACACCTTCAAAGAGGGCTGTTCCAATCAGCATTCGTCTAACCAGACGGATAACGCCGCCGACCTGAGTGGCAC
>JAEWNU010000173.1 GCA_023456995.1 Bacillota bacterium | reverse complement strand
ATTCTCAACCTTCGCAGCGCGGTAACCATATTTGACGCCATCGAAGCGTGCCAGATTAGAGGACGCCTCAGCCGAGGAAATGATGTAGTAAGCAGACAGCGCTGCATCAGTGGAAGGCAGGCTGATTTGTTTAACAGTTGCGCCCTCAGCTTCCAGCGCTGCTACAGCGCCCATAACAGAATGCTTTACCTCATCGGTAACGCCCGCGCCAAAATACTCCTTCGGAATACCAATACGCAAGCCTTTTACACCCTTGTTCAGCAGTTTTGTAAAGTCGGGGTACTCGCGATGAGCACTCGTCGCGTCACGCTTATCATGTCCGCAGATAGCAGAATAAAGCATTGCGGCGTCCTCGACAGTACGCGCCATCGGGCCAATCTGATCTAAGGATGATGCAAACGCAATGAGACCATATCGCGAAACTGCGCCGTAGGTCGGCTTTAAGCCAACAATGCCGCAGTAGCTGGCGGGTTGGCGGATAGAACCACCGGTATCAGAGCCAAGCGCCAAAACTGCCTGACCCGAGGCGACAGCAGCTGCTGAGCCACCAGAAGAACCACCCGGCACACGGGTGAGGTCATGCGGGTTATGAGTAGGCTTAATTGCGCTGTTCTCGCAAGAGGAGCCCATTGCAAATTCGTCCATGTTGAGCTTTCCGGGCATAACAATATCGCACGCGGTCAGTTTTTCAACAACCGTCGCGTTATAGGGCGGCTTAAAATTATAGAGCATTTTAGAAGAACAGGTAGTCAAAACGCCCTTGGTGCAGATGTTATCTTTGATGGCGACAGGAATACCCGCCAGCGGCGAAAGCGCCTGACCCGCTGCACGTTTTTTATCCACCTCAAGCGCCTTGGCAAGCGCCTCTTCACGGCAGACAGTGACATAAGCGCCGACCTGATCTTCGGTTTCATCGATGCGAGAAAGCACCGAAACAGCCAGCTCTACTGCGCTGCATTCGCCCTTCTGGAGCATCGCAGACAGTTCGGCGGCTGATTTCTGATACAGCATTTTTATTTTCCTCCCTATTCTACGATTCTCGGAACGACCACGCAGCCCGCTTCAACCTGCGGCGCATTGGCCAGAATATCATCGCGCTTAGCCTCGCTCGGCACTGCAACGTCCGGCCGCAGCACCATTGGATTCTCGGGGTCAAGGCCGGTTGCCACACCCTCGATGGCGGGAAGTTTGTCGACCATGTCGATGATTCCTTCCATCTGGCGGGCAAACTTTTCAGCCTGCTGCTCATCCATTTTTAAACGTGCAAGCTTTGCGATGTGATTGATGTCGATCTTCATATATTGCACACCTTCCTATCACTTGAATATTCCAGAATATCTTATTGATTTAAAAGATTCAGCAAACCGGCCTCATCGAGAACCGGAACACCTAGTGATTGCGCTTTAGTCAACTTGCTACCCGCTTCCTCGCCCGCTACAACATAACTTGTCTTCTTTGAAACGCTGCCGGAGACCTTCGCCCCCTGCGCTTCAAGCATGGCGGTCGCCTCATTGCGCGACAGGGTCGGCAGCGTGCCGGTTAATACAAAGGTAAGACCCATAAGTTTATCGGTAACCGGCGCTTGCAGGCTTTTCATGTTAACGCCAAGCGCTTCGAGCTGTTCGACCATTTGGCAATTTTCCGGCTGGGCAAAAAAGTCCAGCAGACTGGTCGCCATGATATCACCGAAGGTATCAATTGCAGTAAGCTGCTCCCGGGTAGCCGCCATCAGCGTCCCCATATCGCCAAAGCGCCGTGCCAAAAGCTGTGCCGCCTTCTGCCCGATGTTTCGGATGCCAAGGCCAAACAGCAGCTTTGAAAGGTCGTTCTGTTTTGACTTTTCAATAGCCGCTATAAGGTTCGCGGCACTCTTGTCACCCATGCGCTCCAAATCTTTAATCTGTTCAGCTTTCAAGCGGTAAATATCCACCGGTGAGAAAATTAACTCATTAGAAACCAGCAGTTCTACAACGGCTTGTCCAAGTCCCTCAATATCCATTGCGTCACGGGAGGCAAAATGGATGAGATTGCGTAAAAGCTGCGCCGGACAAGCCAAATTGCGGCAGCGAACCGCCGCGTCATCGCCATCTTTTGAGACAGGATGCCCGCAGGAGGGACAGATCTCAGGCAGCTTGTAAACCGCCGCTCCCTTGTGTTCAACAACTGAGAGTACCTCCGGGATAATCTCCCCTGCTTTGCGCACTAACACGACGTCACCGACAGCAATCTGCTTCTCATCGATGAAGTCCTGGTTATGCAGTACCGCGCGCGAAACGGTCGTACCCGCCAGCGTAATCGGTTCAAACACGGCGGTCGGGGTCAGAACACCAGTGCGCCCGACCTTGACCTCAATGCCTAAAAGCGTCGTCTCTTTTTCTTCGGGCGGATATTTATAGGCGACCGCCCAACGCGGAAATTTTGCGGTTTTACCAAGGGTTTCTCGGTCTGTAAAGTTATTGACTTTTACAACAGCACCATCGATATCATAAGGATTTTTACCGCGGTTTTCGCCAATGCTTTCAATTTCTTTCAGTACTGTTTCAATATCAGTAACCGGGTTTTGTGCGGCAATGGTGTGAAAGCCCTGTGCTCTTAAATGAGCCAGCGACTCCGCATGATTAGTCAGCGTTTTTCCCTCGATCTGCTGAATATTGAATACGAGAATATCCAGCATGCGTTTAGCGGTTACGCGTGGATCCTTTTGCCGCAGGGAACCCGCCGCCGCATTACGCGGGTTTTTAAACGGTTTTTCGTCGTTTAATTCCTGTTGCGCAATAACCTGCGCAAAGCTTTCAAGCGGCATATATACCTCGCCGCGTACCTCTAAAAACGGCAGCGGCTCAGGCAATTTCTTAGGAATAGACTTGATCGTACGCAGATTTTCGGTGACGTCCTCGCCAACAAAGCCATCCCCTCGCGTGGAACCTCGCACAAAAACGCCGTCGCGGTATTCCAGCGAGACTGAGAGCCCATCGATCTTAGGCTCCACAACATACTCAGGCGCGTCAATTTTCTCTCGCACTCGGCGATCAAAATCTCGAACCTCGTCGGTGGAAAATACATCCTGCAATGAGCCCATCTGTACAACGTGAGGTACTGGCGCAAAGGAATTTTGCGCGCCCAGTGTCGCCGCGCCGATCTTTTGCGTAGGCGAATCTGGCGTAACCAACTCTGGGAATTGGGCCTCTATCGCTTTAAGCTCGCGGGTAAGCACATCATATTCAAAATCTTCAATTTCAGGGTTATCATAAAAATGATATTGGATATTGTGATACTCTATTTGTCTGCGCAATTCATTTGCGCGCTGCTCAGCCTCAGTGCGTTGCATAGCATAACACCCTTTTTAAAAAATCAGCTTGCTCCTAGTACGACATGCCGCCACTTTATAACAATGATTATATATTGTAACATAAAATGACAGCTATTCCTAGTACAAAATGCTATTTATAGATGATTGTTGGAATTTTTCATTTTTTATAATCGGCAATCAATCCAGCAGCGTCATCATTTTTTGTCAATACCTGGGTAAACGACTCGGGAGACACGCCGACAATAACTGTTTCTGCCAAAATTAAACTGCTTGAAATCTCGCTTGCGGCGGTGTAGCCTGGCAAAATGGCAATAATGTTCGCATCCAGTTGCATGACAATCTGGTGTCGAGTTTGGTTGATGCCCGCTGAATCGAAGCGGTGATTTAATTGCGACTGAACAAATCCAGCCGGTACAATCTTGAACTCGATCTTAGGGCCGCGGCCCGACAATAGCTGCCAGCCGAGCAGGGTACCCAGCGGAATGCGTATGGTCTGGCTCTGCAACAGCGCAAGCTGCTGTGAGGCGGCATCGGTCATCGTTGCTTTTAGTAGGTTTAAGCGTACCATATCGGTCTGAACTGAAGTTACGCGGCCATTATTATCGGTTGTAACTTTGACCAGCGAGTCATAAGAAACGGTGTTGCCGGTCAGTTGAGCACCGATCGCCTCATTTATGACACGGGTAGCATAAACCTTTGCCTGATACGCTGCCATCGATTTTATCATAGGCCGTATCTGGGCGTCAATCAGTGCCAACAAACCGAATACGATGAGCATAAATACCAGCAACCGAATTTTAAGCGCCTGACTTTGCAAAGTCCTGCGCGGCCAGAACCGCCTGAACATGCTGCACCCCTCCCGACTTTAAATTTATATTCCGCGAAGGGTAAGAATAATGATGAAAGCGCGCCGCATAAACGGCGCGCTCATAACTTCTTTTCCTAAGACATTAACTCTTTGACCGGCGCAAGCGAAACTTTGCATACTTCGATTTTATCATTTAGGCAACGACACAAAACGCTGTCACCTGCGGCAATATGCCCGTACAGCAGCTCCTGCGCAAGCAGATCTTCGATAGCGGTTTGAATCTTGCGGCGTAGTGGACGCGCGCCATAATCGGGGTCGAATCCCGCGCGGGTAATATAGCTGATGACATCGGGCGAAAATTCGGTTTCAATGCCGATGGCCTGCATGCGTTCACTGACAGATTTAAGAAGCCTTCTAGCAATGCTTTTCATTTCTTCCTCGCCAAGGGTATTAAAAACGACAATTTCGTCGATACGATTTATCAGCTCAGGCTTAAACATCTTTTTGAGTTCTGACATGACCTCTTTTTTGATGGTCGCGTCACTGTTGGTCTGCTCGGTGGGCGCAAAGCCCAGCGCCTTTCTGTCAGTGATTTTACGTGCGCCGATATTTGAAGTCATCACAATGACGGCATTTTTAAAACTGCAGGTGCGCCCGTGTGCGTCGGTCAGACGGCCATCCTCTAGTAATTGAAGCAGAACGTGCAAAACGTCGGGATGGGCCTTTTCCACCTCGTCAAACAATACGACTGAATAGGGCTTGCGCCGAATACGCTCGGTGAGTTGCCCCCCGTCATCATATCCGACATATCCGGGCGGCGACCCGATAAGCTTTGACACCGACTGCTTTTCCATATACTCCGACATATCCAGACGCAGCATCGCTTCTGCAGAGCCGAACAAAATACTGCTTAACGCTCTGCAAAGCTCGGTTTTGCCAACTCCAGTAGGACCTAAAAACAGGAACGAACCAACAGGGCGATTCGGATCGCTTAAACCTACGC
>JAEWNU010000172.1 GCA_023456995.1 Bacillota bacterium | reverse complement strand
GGCTTCTACAACTACTCGAAATAAGCTTTAAAGTTATCTGCGCCACTCCTTTAAGGGGTGGCGCACTTTTTATATATAAATAATCTAGGTGAGCGACAAAAATTAGTGGCCTCAGATAATGGTCTATAAGATCCTGACTGTCACCTCACTAAGACATATATGCAGGCGCTGCTTCGCAGGTAGCAATGCCAAGAGCGCCGCACTTGTCATTCAAAACAAAAAGCTGCCGGTATTTAACAGGCAGCTTTTTTGATAGTATATGATTTTGTATAAGCCAAAACACAAAAGCGCTTAAATCACCGCGTGACTATACCACTTTGTACCAATAAAACGGGCCACATAGAAAGCCGTGCGCACCACCCAATCTAAAATCATAGCCAGCCATACGCCGATAAGACCCATATTAAAATATAGGGCAAAAACATAGCTCAAGCCGATGCGGCAGGCCCACATTACAGCCACCGAAACAATCATAGTGAACTTAACGTCACCCGCGGCACGCAGGCCGTTCGGCAGTGTAAAGGCGGTGGGCCAGAATAGCAGCCATGTACCCGCGTGCATTGAGCTAATAATAATGGCGAGCTGCGCCGTCTGGGGCGAAAGCGAAAAAATGCCGACCAACTGCTTCATAAACAGCACCGCTAAAATATTGGTCGCACCGCCGACGATATAAGCCAGCTTCATTAGCTTTTTTATGTAATAGCGCGCCTGATCATACTCCCCCGCGCCAATACACTGCCCTACAATTGTAATCATGCCGAGTCCCACCGCTGAACCGGGAATACAGGCGGTGGAAGAAATGCTGTTGCCAACCGCGTTGGCTGTAATGGCAACAGTGCCAAATGACGCGACAAGCCCTGATACCATCAGCTTGCCAAAATGAAACATACCGTTTTCAAGTCCCGTTGGTACACCAATTCGCAAAATAGTCCCAACCATTGCGGGACGAAAATGCAGCGGAAATATCCGATCAACATAGACTCTGTTGCGGCTATCCCTGATAAGATAAAGCATCACAATTGCACCCACAACGCGGGCAATCAGCGTTCCCAGCCCGACGGCGCGCGCACCCATATTATAGCCAAACAAAAAAATGGCGTTGCCACCAATGTTGAGAACATTCATCATCAGGGCAGTCAACATAGAAACGCGGGAGTTACCCTGTGAACGAAAAAGCGCGGCGCCAGAATTGTAAATTGCAAAGAAAGGAAAAGAAAGCGCGGTCAAATAAAAATATTCCTGCGCCGCCTCTAGGACTGCAGGCTCTACCGTGTGATAAACCAGTCTTAAAATATGGAACCGCCAAGTCACGCAAATAGCGGCGACCGCTATTCCAATGGTACCCATGACTAAAAAAAGTTGCTTTGCCGCTTCACAGGCAGCGGGCTTATCCTGTCGCCCGAGATACTGCGCCACCACAATAGCGCCACCAGTTGCCAGCGCAGCGAAAACCTGTACTAGCAGCATATTGATTGCGTCGACGATTGAAACGCCGGATACCACTGTTTCACCCACATAAGCCACCATGACTGTATCAGCTACGCCTATGGTGACAGCCAGTGCCTGCTCAACAATGAGCGGTATCATCAAGCGCGTAATATCTTTGTTAGAAAACACTCTATAATCTCCTCTGCCGATATCGGCGCCACGGAGCGCCTAATTAATCTTCGATTCCACCACCAGCAGTGAGCCATCTAAAACGCTTACCCTGCCCATTGGCTCAATAATATGATTGCCCAGCCCGATGGGAAATGTCTCAGTAACCACCGCGTCATTAAGCGGATATTGCATCCCCTTTAACGTCACGCCGATTGCCTTTCCACCATATGCAAAGATTGAGAATGTGTATGCATTTCGGCGGGGAATGTCAAGTGTTCCATTTTTTAAAAGCTGGACGCGATCCCTCGGACCAATAATCAGGCCGCTGGCGCCAAATTCCTCTAAAAAGGCCAGCGCTTGCAGATTGGCGAGTGTATGGTCAAGTCTACCCCCCAATGCAAACAGCAAGACGAATTGCTTATAGCCACGCCGCAGGCCCTCACGCAGTGCTAGCATGCTGTCGGTATCGTCCTTTTCTACTGGAAATTGCAGCGTCTCCACCGAATCGGGCAACGGCTCGCGGTAGGAATCAAAATCCCCGATCAGAAGATCGGGGGTAATACCGCGGTGCTTTGCCGCCAGATAGCCGGCATCACAACAGATGACAAAATCCTCAGGCGTAACGGCAAAGTCAATCTCACCCTCTTCGCCCGCACAAAACACCACGCACCTGCACGCCATGCTTAAACCTCCCAATCTTTAATCTGTTTGGCTTCTTCGTACATTGCAAGATAGCTCTCATGACGCGACAATGCAATTTCACCTGATTCTACCGCCGAGAGCACCGCACAGCCCTTTTCTTTGGTGTGCGAACAGCCGGTAAAACGGCAGTGCCCTAAGTAGGGCTCAAACTCACGAAAGCAGAGTTCAAGCTTATCTTTTTTAATAATCTCAAGCTGCGCCGTTTCAAGAGAAGAAAAGCCCGGCGTGTCGGCAATCAGCCCGCCGCACAGTTTAAACAGCTCAGAGACGCGGGTTGTGTGCCGCCCGCGCCCCAACTTCTGACTGGTCTCGCCGGTTTTAAGCGCCAGCGCCGGGTCTATAGCATTTAGGAGTGTCGATTTGCCCACCCCGGTGTTACCGGCCAGTACGCAAAGCTTGCCCTTTATCAGCGCGGCAATCTCTTCGGGTGAATCGGCCAGACTGTTGATGCTTTTAACCTCATAACCCACCGAGCGGTACAGGCTGCACAAAGCGCCGGTGTCCGCCAGGTCGGTCTTGGTTACTACAATGACTGCATCAATCCCCTTATATTCGGCGATAGCCAGCATTTTGTCCACCACCAAGACATTTGGTGCCGGGTCGGTAATCGAAAGGATAAGCAGTAAGCAATCGATATTGGCTACTGGCGGACGAACCAGACTATTTCTGCGTTCCTGCAAGCTGACAACGAAGCCTTTGCCGTTGTCAGTGCACTCCACCTCCGCAATATCCCCCACAAGGGGGGTGATGCCCTGCTTTCGGAATAAGCCGCGGGCGCGGCATTCCATTACCGTGTCGCCGGTGTCAACATAGTAAAAACCGCCCGTTTGCCGTATAATGCGTCCTTGTGGCATGATGTCTCCTCTTATTTATGCATGTCGGAATTATCCTCCACCAGCGTGTAACCGCCGGTGTTGAAATCGACCTCATAGGTTTGGTAAAGGAAGTCATTGTAAAGAATAAATATCTTCGCAGTTCCCGAACCTTCGAAAAGCGGCTTCCAGAAAAGTGCGGTGGAAGGCTGCAACCGCTCTTCGCGCAGAATGCGTCCGTCAAACATCGCCTGCATCTTGACAATATCTGTAACCTCTTTCGGCAGCGGAATATGCAGCGTAATCTGGTTTTTCTGGTTGGTACCGCCCGACACGTTGAGGTTAACAAACGCCCCGGTAGCAATTTGAGATGTGGGTGCCGGGTCCTGAGAGACAACAATATTCTCCGCCTTGTCACTGGTGACATAGCTGATACCGCCTACCTCCAGCCCAAGCTCCCGCAACTTCGCTCTAGCCGCTTCAATATCCATGCCGGTCAGATCCGGCACCTCAACGACCTTGTTTTCGGGGCCCATGCTAATCTGCACCTTGACCACGGTGGAACCGGGAATTTCACTGCCATATCCAGGGTCGGTCGCTACAACCGTACCGGCGGGCTGTTGAGAGAATATCTCCACCTTTTGATACTCAAGATCAAGGTTGGCCAACTCCTGATAGGCCTGTGTTTCCTCCAGACCAATAAGGTTGGGCATCAACACGACTTTGGTGCCATTTGAAATGATCAGGCGCACCACTGAGTTTTCCTTGACCTTGGTGCCGGCCTTGGGCTTCTGGCTGACCACCGCACCCCGCTCATGAAGGTCGTTATATTGATTATCTTCAACCTCTAAAACGAACTTGGAATATTCCTGTGCGTTCTTGATGGCGTCGTATTTAAGCCCCGTTAGATCCGGCATAATGACATCCGGCACCTTCTCAAGCGGGTTGTTCAGGTACAGCATTGCACCGATAAAAGCCACTGAGATAACAATAAACGCCGCCGTGATACCCGCCAGCGCCATCAATATCGAGTTTTTGCGCGGTTCTTCGTCCTCATAATCACGATTGCCCCGATTGGGAACCGGTACTTCTTTTTCAATTGATTTTCTAGATCGTTGTTGTGCCATACGTTCTCCCTTGCCGTCTCGCAATTGTTTTGCATGGCGCATATTTTGCCTAAATCGGTCGCTCTGCGCCTTTTCATCGGTTAGGTATTTATATTCAAAATGAACCGAGGGATTTAGCTGAAACGCTTCAATATCCTTGAGCATGTCATCGGCTGACTGATAGCGCCGGTCGGGTTCCTTTTCCATCGCACGCAGTGTAATCTCTTCAAGTCCTGCCGGAATATCGGGGTTGATGCTGCGCGGCAATGGTGCTTCAAGCTCAATTTGCTTAAGGGCTACTGAAACAGGGCTGTCGGCGTCAAATGGAACCTGACCAGTGAGCATCTCATACAGCATAATACCGATAGAATAAATATCCGCCCTCTGGTCGGTGTGATCGCCTCTGGCCTGCTCAGGACTGATGTAATGAACCGAACCTATAGCGCGGTCGGTGATAGTGTGCGACTCACTTCTGGCAAAGCGCGCAATACCAAAGTCGGTTATCTTAATTCTTGCGTCAGATAGCAGCATCACGTTCTGAGGCTTAATATCCCGGTGAACAATGCCCTTTGAATGCGCATGAGATAATGCCTTTAATATCTGAAGAATAAAGTGCACCGTCTCTTTCCAAGCGAGCGGACGCTGTTCCTCCATATATTCCTTAAGTGTGATACCATCGATGTATTCCATGACGATACAGCGCATATTGTGTGCAAAGCAAACGTCATAAACCTCAATAATGTTAGGATGCGACAACATGGCAATGGCCTTGCTCTCGTTTTTAAAGCGGCGCAACAGCTCTTCGTTTTCATAGAACTCCTCGCGCAACACCTTGACTGCCACCGTCTTCCCATCTGAAAGGTCGGTGGCCTTGTAAACGTTCGCCATGCCCCCAACGCCGATCAGCTCGCTAATCTGGTAACGTCCTTCAATCTTTTTGCCGATAAAATTATCCATGCGCACCCACCTCCCCGGCTACGCAGCAAACTACCGCGGTAATATTGTCTCCGCCGCCATTCTCATTGGCGCGGTCGATGAGCGGCGCGACACTTTTGCGCTTGACGGCAATGGCGGTCAGCGCACAGATATCCTCGTGGCTCATGTAGTTATAAAGACCATCGCTGCAAAGCAAAATCGTGTCGTTTGGCAACAGGTCGATCGAAAAAATATCATAATTTATCTGGGGCGCAACGCCCACCGCGCGGGTAATGTAATGCCGCTGAGGGTGGTTTTTAGCGTCGTCCTGTGAGATCTCTCCTCGGTCAATCAGCACCTGCACCACCGTATGATCCACGGTGAGCTGAGTCAATACATCGTTGCGCAACAGGTAGGCCCTTGAATCGCCCGCATGGATAAAATGGGCACAGTTTGGCAGCACCACCGCACCCACCAGCGTGGTGCCCATGCCGGTCAGCGCGCTATCGGCCTGCGCGGCATCAAAAACTACTCTGTTAGCCGCAGCGCCCGCACACTCCAGCACCCGGCGAATGGTGCTCTCATCGGTAGCACCTTTTAAATCCCGGCGCAGCATTGCTGTAGCCGCTTCAACAGCCAGCTCACTAGCCTGTTCGCCACCCTGTTCGCCACCCATGCCATCGCAGACCATAATCAGGAACTTGGTATCCAGCTGCTCCGCGAGGAATACATCCTGATTGTTATGGCGCTTTTGTCCTACATGGGTATCGCCTGCTATCCACATTGCGCATCGCCCCCTTTCGCATCTTTCCTTCTAAGCTGACCACAAGCTGCATCTATTTCGCTGCCAAGCTCCCGCCTTATGGTAGCGGAAAGCCCGCCCGCTGTCAGTATGTCCCTAAACGCTTCAGCCTGCTTGCGGCTGCCACGGGTAAAGCCTGTTTCAGCCACCGGGTTCACCGGTATAAGATTGACATGACAACTTTGGTCACGTAGCAGTGCCAGCAGCTTTTTCGCCTGCTGCGGGCTGTCGTTGACCCCCGCTATCAGAGCGTATTCATACGAAATACGCCGCCCGGTCTTGTCAAAGTATCGGCGACATGCTGCAAGCAGCACCTCGATGGGATAACGCTTATTGACCGGCATAATCTTGTCCCTTGTCTCATTATCACACGCGTGCAGCGAGACTGAAAGCGTCAACTGATAAGATAGTGCAGCCAAGTCGTCAATTTTATCCACCAAACCGCAGGTTGATAAAGAAATATGTCTATGAGAGAGGTTTAATCCGTTGGGGTCGCGTATCAATTCTAAAAAACGCACGACGTTATCAAAGTTATCCAGCGGTTCGCCGATGCCCATCATCACAATTGAATCCACCCGTTCGCCCGAAAGTTTTGTGACGGTGTAGATCTGCGAAAGCATCTCGGAGGCCGATAGATTGCGCACCTTACCCCCAATGGTAGAAGCGCAGAACCGACAGCCCATATAGCAGCCCACCTGTGAGGAAATGCAAAGCGAATTGCCATAGTCATGCCGCATGAGTACCGATTCAATGGTGTTGCCATCCATAAGCTCAAAGAGGTACTTGGCCGTGCCGTCCGACGCGCTCTGGCATCGGCGTGCCTCAAGCTGCGTTATGTAGCAGCGTGTGGCAAGTGCCGCACAAAACGCCGCCGGCAAATTCATCATCTCGTCAAAGGTGACTGCCAGTTTGTTGTGCAGCCAGCTAAAGAGCTGACCCGCCCTGAACTTGGGCTGGCCCATCTCGCGCACCAGTGCTTCCAGCTCCTCAGGCAGCATGGACAATATATCAAGTTTTTTGGCGACTGTTGGCTGCACGTTCATCTGTCTCTCCTGATACGTGAAATAAAAAATCCGTCACCGCCGTGCGGCTGAGGTAAAAATGTCTTGTACCAATCCTTGTCATCAAACGGTGCAGAAGAAAAGTCAGGGTGTTCCCGTAAAAACGCTTCAACCACCCGTTCATTTTCATCGGGATTCAGCGTGCAGGTAGAATAAACCAAAATACCGCCCGCTTTTAAATAGTTTGCGGAAGTTTTTAGGATTTTATACTGGAGCTCAGGCAGGCCTTCCAGCGACTGCGCGCTGCGGTATTTAATCTCTGGCTTACGACGCAGAACGCCTAACCCTGAGCAGGGTACGTCGCAAAGAATACGATCAAATTCGCCTAAGCTCTCGTTGTGTTCTGCCCCATCGTTAACCTGTGTGGTGATGATGTTAATCCCTAACCGCTTGGCTCCCTGTTTGATCAGTTCCAGCCTCGCGGGGGCAATGTCGCAGGAAACGATCTCACCGCGGTTTTGCATCTGCTGCGCCAGCACAAAGCTCTTGGAACCGGGGGCTGCGCAAACGTCCAGAATACGCTCACCGGGCTGCGCTTCCAGCGTCAGAGCCGCCTGCTGCGAGCAGACATCCTGCACGTGCAAAAAGCCCAGCTTATGTGACACAGTGTGTACCGCGTCGCCCTCTATTTCAATGCAGTTGCCATCCAAAGGGCGGGCAACCGCTTTACAATCGTGTTTAGAAAGATGTTCTAACAGGGTTTTGGCATCGGTTTTAAGCGTGTTGACACGGATATAAATGGGCGGACGTCCCATAGAGGCTGCAAGCAGCGTGCGCGTTTTTTCCTCACCGTACCACTTTAGGAACAGCACGATTAAGTCCTTGCTACAGGAGTATTCAATCGCCAGTTTCGCTGCCAATCCCCCCGAAACCGGAGGAACTGCACAGCCGTCGCGTAAAAAGCTGCGCAATATGCCGTTGACCATGCCGGAAGCGGCGCGCTGCCCCATCGCCTTTGTCATATTGACCGCTTCATCCACCGCGGCGTGGTTTGGTACTGAATCCATAAAAATAAGCTGATAGAATGCCAGACGTAAAATAGCTGCCACCGTGTCAGAGAGCGGATGGCGTGCATATTTAGCAATACAGTGGTCCAGCGTCAGCCGGCGTTCCAACGCGCCATAAAATAGCGCTGAGGCAAAAGCCGCATCACGCACAGACAGCCGCGCTTTGTTTAGCGCGGCGTCAAGTGTCAGCTGCGAATAGCCTCCACGGTCAACGCGCAATAACGCCTTGGCCGCAACCTGTCGGGCAGTTTCCATTGATGTTCCTTTCCGTGCCGTCAAAAACAACACTGTCGCGAAAAAAATCAGTCGCGTCGGCGGTTAAACAACAGCACGAGACGCAACAGCTGCGCCGCCGAGACAATCAACGCGGCAACATAGGTCAACGCGGCAGCTGTCAGCACTTTTCGGGTCTGTGATACCTCGTCCCCCTGCAAAATTCCCTCGTTGGAAAGCGTACGCATCGCGCGAGCACTTGCATCAAACTCCACCGGTAGTGTGACAAGCTGAAATAGCGTCACCATTGCAAAGCAGATAATGCCAATGCCGACAAGCGCATTATTATTAAAGATGAACCCAAACAAAATAAGCGGCATCGCCAGTTGCGAACCAAAATTGGTCACCGGAATAATCGCGTTGCGGACAGTCAGCGGCCCGTAGCCGGTTGCGTGCTGCACTGCATGTCCAGTCTCATGAGCCGCGACGCCCAGTGCCGCAATCGAGTTGCTGTTATGCACGCTGTCCGAAAGACGAATAACCTGATCTCTAGGGTCGTAATGGTCGGTCAAAGACCCGTTAATGCGCTCAATCCTCACATTATAAAGCCCGTTGTCGTCCAGAATACGCCGCGCCACATCTGCCCCTGTGTAGCCCGAATAACTGCGGACTTTCTGATAACGCGAGAAGGTTCCCTGCACCTTGGTCTGCGCCCAAAGCGAAAAAAGAATGGCTGGCATCACCAAAATGAGATAGTAACTGTCAATGCCATAATAGCCGTAATGCCCAAACATGCAAAGCGCCCCTTTCATAAAAAAC
>JAEWNU010000171.1 GCA_023456995.1 Bacillota bacterium | reverse complement strand
CGAGGGTGTTTACTATAAGCTGAAATCCTCGCTGCTTTTTTGTTAAAATTGTGCTATTATATAGCATGAATATATATTTATCCATTCTGAACGCAGGGGAGATGTTTTTGATGAAAACCGGGTTGGTTTTAGAAGGTGGCGGTATGCGTGGCATGTACACCATAGGTGTACTCGATCGTTTTTTAAATGCTGGCATTGATTTTAATTATGTCATTGGTGTTTCGGCGGGCGCCTGCAATGGCGTTTCTTACGTGGCGCAGCAAAAAGGCCGAAACTACCGTATTAATACCCGCCACATTCTTGATAAGCGCTACATAAGCCTTTCAAACCTGATACACGAGCGTTCACTTTTCGGGATGAACTTCTTGTTCAAGACGGTACCGGACGAGTTGGATCCCTTTGACTATGAGGCTTTCTTAGCCAGCCCCACCGAATTTGTTGTCGGGGTAACCGATGTCAACCTCGGTCGTCCAGATTATTTTACCAAAGAAGCGCTCCACCACGACTCCACCGCCCTGTGTGCTTCATCTTCAATTCCCTGCTTTTCACCGATGGTGTCATTTCGGGGCAAACAATATCTCGACGGCGGTACCTCCGACCCCATCCCGTTCAAAAAAGCGCTGGCCGACGGCTGCGACCGTCTGGTCGTAGTGCTGACCCGTGATCGTGCCTACCGCAAGCAACCCGAAAAACTGCGTCCACTCTACAGAGTGATGTACCGCAACTACCCCGCGCTCATTGAACTAATGGATCGCCGCTATCTCATTTACAATCGCACGCTCGAAGATCTGCGCGTACTTGAAAGCGAAGGGCGCGCCATTATCATAGCCCCTCAAAAGCCTCTGGAGATTGGTCGTTTTGAAAAGGATCCTCACCGTTTAGGCGCTGCCGCACAGCTGGGCTATCATGATGCCGTCACCGCTGAAAAGAAAATTAAGGTATTTCTGTCTGGCGAGACGCTTTGATTTTATCTTGAATATATACTTTAAGCACTTGCTCCCAACCGGTGGGCGAGTGCTTTTCTTTTGGCCTGTTTTCTACAAAATGATATAGCAACACCAGTTCAGCCTTGCCCAACAAATCAAAAACAGCAACGCTTTCGTCATCCCAGAAGCAGACATCTAAAACCTCGGTCATATCCCGCAGGCTGCGCACCGCTGATTTGACCAAAGCTGCCTTCTCATCAATCTCGCGACAATCATTAAGCGCCTCGATAAGTGCCTGTAATACGTCATCCTGGGCCGTTTCTCCGTCATTATATTCAAATTCCTCTTGCGCCAACAACGCATTAAGACGCGATTCTTCCTCTTTGCGGTGCAGCGGCACCGCGCGCCCCTCGGCGATGAGCGCTTTAAGATAGGCTATGACATAATCGATGCCCTGCAAATCTTCCGGGATCGGCGCGTCAAGAATATAATCGATGGCACATGGAATATCATGAGCAAAAAACCACAGATCATAGCGCTTAAAAAACCGTCCCAGCTCGTGTAGCGTCTCTTGCAGCGTAGGGTCATCAATGTCTGACAACAGTAACTTCGCTTGTTGATACAGCTCTTGGCCCTCTTTCACCCGTCGCTGGGCTTCGTCCTGACCCGCCAGTAATAGAGCAGGCAGCGATTCGCCCGTCGGCAGCTCAGCCAGACTGTGTCCCTGTGCCTCACACCCCAGTGCCAGTGTAAAGCGAATGGATTCGAGCAGCTCTTGGGCCATCTCCACCGTCACCGAGCTGCTCTCTCCCATGGTATACCGCTCAGTACGCACAGCCAGCAGTCTAAGCAGCGCCACGTTAAAATCTCCGCCTGTTTGTTCACCATAACGTCTTGGTAATTCCTCAGGTGAGAAAAGCTGCATCAGCGCCTCATTCTCGTGCATGGCATTTGCCCCCTTTTGTACGATCAATAGTCCGCGCCCCAGTCCTCTGCATCGTTATACTCATCCCAGTCATCAGAGTAGCCGTCCTCATCATTCTCCTCGTCCGTGCGGGCGATGCCATTTTTAGCATATCGCGCGTTGCGGCAAAGTGCCTCAAGCGATGTATCACCCAAATAGTCCACTGAGCCCTGACATGGCCCGTCAAAATTACTGCGCATAAAGTCAATTAGTTCGTCGTCAGAAAGCGTATCGAGCGATTCATTTTTATAAAAATAAAATAGCTCCTGCAACGTCGCAATACTCTCCTCATAATTCTCCTGCGTGATATAAACCGAGTCACAAAACGCCTCAATGAGCTTTGGGAGCACACCGGCACCAAATTCGACTCGCCCCGTGCTTTGCAACACCTCAAACCGCTGCGCGACAAGGTTGGTAATTTGTGACTCAGAAAGCTTCAGTCCATATTGCCCTGTGAGGTGGTTACATTCCCTTAACTCTGCCATCGCCTGAGATTTCTGAATTGTCACTAATGAAAGATCATTCCGGTCATCCATAGTTATGCGCCCCTTTCTTTGATATCATGTATTTGATATTCTGCTGACTCTATCATATGCACCGCCCCGGTCTATTACAAGTCTTGAAATTTGGCGCAAATTGTGGTATGATAACGTCAGAAAAAATAATGACGCGCCGTTAATAAAGCCGGTGCGTCATTATTTTTTATCGGATTGTAAACCTATATATCTTTATGGTTGACATATTCTTTCTTTTACCGTATACTGCAAATCAGAAATATGCTGTAAAGGATGATTCCCATGACTGAAAATAAAATTACTACGCGCGAGCTGACCTTTATGGGGCTAATGACCGCCGTCATGTGCGCGCTGGGACCACTCTCCATTCCACTGCCAGGACTGGTTCCCATCTCACTGGGTACGCTGGTCATTTATTTCTATCCCTACCTACTTGGCACCCGCAGAGCTGCGCTGTGCTGCCTGATTTACATTCTGCTTGGCACGGTCGGCCTGCCTGTCTTTTCCGGTTATTCGGGCGGTCTGCCAAAGCTTCTGGGTCCAACCGGCGGCTATATGCTGGGCTATTTTTTCATTATTCTTTTTGAGGGTCTTGTGATTAAGCGCTTTGCAAGCAACCGTCTAATTCATGCGGTAGGCATCATCCTTGGTACCGCCTGCTGCTATCTTATAGGCACACTCTGGCTTAGCCACCTACTGGGTCTCACCTTTGCCAAGGGGCTTGCCGCAGGCGTCATCCCCTTCATTCCTGGGGATATCGGCAAAGCAGCCACCGCGTTGCTCATCGCTCCGGTGCTTCGCGCCCGCCTGCAAACGGCAGGGTTGACGCTGCGTTAACGGGCCGGACACTGACCTCACCAGAGCGCAGGGCTATCCGCTCCCCATTCTGCATTCTGACAATCAGCGCGCCGTCATCGTCGATTTCTTCGGCGATGGCGGCATATTTTTCACCTGCACGCGAATAGACGATCTCCTGACCAAGCAACATCGAACGGCTACGATATTCGCTTAAAAATGCGCGGGTAGACAGACTGTCCCACAGCGTAAACATCTCGTTGACAATCTCTGCAACAAGACGGTTACGAGAAACGGTTGGCTGCTCAGTCCCGAAAAGCGTGCCCGCTACCGCCGCAACCTCCTCGGGTAACGCAGTTTCAGATTGTTTAAAGTTGATACCCATCCCGACGACAACGCTTTCAATCGCATCACTTTCAAGGTCGGTGACCGCCTCGGTGAGAATTCCGCATAATTTTTTACCTTCTAAATAAATATCGTTGACCCACTTAATCTGAGGACGCACCGGCGTCAATGCTTCTATGGCGCGGCACACCGCCACCGCTGCTGCCGTGGTTATCAGTGTTGCATCTGAAAGCTGCTGCGGCGTGGGCTTTAACAATATGCTCACATAGATACCGCAGCCCGGCGGTGAAAAAAAGCTGCGTCCGAATCGCCCACGTCCCATTGTCTGCTGATCCGCGACAATCGTTGTAAAGTGCCCGCCGCCCAACATAGCGCGACGTTTAGCTTCAAGATTGGTGGAATCTATAGTCTCAAAAACAGAGATATCTTTATCGACTAACTGTTGCAGAACATGGGGGCGAATACCCTCGGCTGACAGCAGATCGGACTGCTCGCCCAACCGATAACCACGGTTAGTTGTTGCCGATATTGGATAACCTTGCGCTTTTAGGCTGTTTATTGCCTTCCACACTGCCGCGCGGGAAACGCCTAGTTCCTGTGCCATTTGTTCCCCCGAAATATCCTGTGCGCGGTGCGTTTCCAGCATGGCCAGCACCGCTGTCTTTACCGACATATTAAAGCCTCCCCTTGCCTTGATACCGTTGATTATACCTATTTCGGCTCATCCCGTCAACCAATCCAACTCAGACGGTTGACATCGAGCGGAGCAGGCTTTAGCAGCTGAGATCATGCACTTGCCGATTTGGCGATTTTATGCCATAATAG
>JAEWNU010000170.1 GCA_023456995.1 Bacillota bacterium | reverse complement strand
CAACAGTTAAATACATCTTGTGCATCATCCTCACAAAATGGTCTAAGTAAAAGTCTTGTTGTTTCCAAAATAGGTGTATTCATATAAACCTCATTAATTAAATCACAACATGATTGGTATTGGATTTATTACTTACCTTGTTGTGTTAATTAGGGCGTTCCCCTACCTGCGCAATCAAACGGTAAACCCCTTGCGCAATACCGCCGTGCTCAGGCAGGCTCAAGTCAGGATCTTCCCTCAGCAGTGTGGCGGCGGCCTGGTGTGCCTTTAAGAAAAGAGCGGCATCCTGCGCCAGATCGGCATTTTCCAACCCAGGTAGACCATGCTGCCGTGCGCCCAGAACATCACCCGGCCCACGCAGGCGCAAGTCCTCCTCCGCAATGCGAAAGCCATCATTGGTGGCGGTTATGGCGGCTAACCGCTCCGCTGTGGACTGACTTTTGGAATCGGTAACAAGAATGCAATAGGCACTGTGTTGACCTCGCCCCACCCGACCGCGCAGCTGGTGCAGCTGTGAAAGGCCAAAGCGCTCAGCGTTTTCAATAAGCATTACGGCTGCGTTGGGCACATCCACTCCAACCTCTATCACCGTTGTGGATACTAATAACTGTATTTCACCTGCAGCAAAGCGCGCCATCACACGCTCTTTATCGGCGGGTTTCATTTTACCGTGCAATAGCCCGACGGTGTAAGCCTTAAACGCTCCTTCGGCAAGTGTTTTGGCATAATCTTCCGCAGCGTGTAGTGGAGGACCCGGCTGTAACTGCTGTATTTCTTCGTCCTGTGCACCGACAAGTGGACAGACGATATACGCCTGCCTGCCTTTATCCAATTTGTCGCGAATAAACCCAAAGGCGCGAGCCCGCTTGGACGAGTCAATGCGGTAGGTCGCCACCGGCGTTCTGCCGGGCGGCAGCTCTTTAATCAGCGAAACATCCAAATCGCCGTATAGAATGAGTGACAGCGTACGTGGAATCGGTGTAGCGCTCATAACCAGCGTGTGCACCGCCTCGCCCTTTGCGGTGAGCGCGGCGCGTTGTGCCACCCCGAACCGGTGCTGCTCATCGGTGATCACCAGACCAAGCGACGCAAACTCAGTGCTACCGGACAACAGTGCATGCGTGCCTACAACAACATCGCACTCCCCCGCCGCGACCCAAGCATCCTGCACACGTCGTTCCTTCGCTTTAAGCGAACCAGTCACCAGTGCCACGCGCATGCCAAAGGGCGCAAGCAGCTGTGTTAGCGTTTTATAGTGCTGCTCAGCAAGAAGCTCAGTGGGAGCCATCATCGCCGTCTGTTTGCCGTTCTGCCACACAATGTAAGCTGCTGCTGCCGCTACCAGCGTCTTGCCTGAACCGACATCTCCTTGAACAAGCCGGTTCATCACATCTCCAGATGAAAGATCGCGGTCAATGTCCTCTATAGCCGCCAACTGCCCCCCAGTGGGTGTAAATGGCAGGCTTTCAAAGAACTCGCGCATCCCACCCGGAGCCATCGGTACCGTTTTTTGGTCACATCGAGATGAATGTAACCACAGCATAGCGGCTGAGAAAACCAAAAGCTCTTCAAAGAGAATTCGGTTGCGCGCCGCCTCGCACTGAGACAAAGACTCCGGTGCATGCACGATGCGGATGGCTTCATTCAGTGTGGGCAAACCGGCATTCTCACGTACGTCCCGTGGTAGCGTATCTGGCACAGGCTCAGAAAGCGCAGCTAGCGCCCGTTGCACATCCTGTGCCACCACGCGGGAGGAAAGCCCCGAACAGGCAGGGTACACCGGCATCAACTGCCCCAGCCAACGCTCTGGCAGAATCTGCGGCGCACTAATCTCACGTTTGATCAACGTGCCGCCCATAATACCATAAAATAAATAACTTTGTCCTATTTTAAGAGTATCCACCACAAAACGAGTGTTAAAAAATGTGAGCAGCAGCGTTTCTTGGCCGTCCCCAACCTCCACCTTAAAAACAGACAATCCTTTTCTAATGCGCTGCTCGCTTGACTTTTTGAAAACCTCGGCGCGTATGGCGCAGGGCTTTCCAAATTCGCATTCCGAAATTGCCGATATATGTGTTAAATCAATATAACTGCGCGGCAGGTGCAAGAGCAGACGGCGTACACTGTTGATGCCTAATCTGTGATAGAGCATGGTCTTTTTGTCTCCAATGCCATTGATTCTATTCACGCTGTCGTTCAACGCAAGACACAATGTACATCCCTCCTCTTTTTAACCACTTATCCTATTTGTGTTTCAATTAATTCCGGCATCTCGGTTTTTAGCATCGCCATAGCATTTCACACAAAGTTCTTTGCCCTTATATGTCACAAACACTGCCCTGCCACAGTCGGGTGTTGAACATATTTTATCAGGGTTAGTCACCCTGTGCTGGCCGCTAGCGGTTGACGTTTGTTCAGCAGCTTCCGCTTTTTCAATATTTTCAGACGACGACGCTGGCACCTCTGTTTTTTCGGTAGTCACGTTGGAATGATCATCACCAGCTTTTTCGACATTTTTGTTAGAAAACCATTCGTATGCTCCACCTGCCAGAATACCCGCCACAAATACTAATGCAAAAACTACAATTACTTTTTTCACCTCTCGGCACCTCTGCTCTATAAAATTGTTACTATTTTAGCAGCATAACTGCTAAACATTTCTTTTATATTTTACATGATTTGTCCAATAAGCGCAACATGGTTTACACGTCCTCAAAAAAAAATTATATATTATAGCTCTTTTGAGGTAAGCATAATTAAAAAATATTTTATGTAATAATTTGATTTTAGTTGTTGACAAATTTTCATACAGTTGATATACTAGACAAGCATCATTTGAGCCACTAGCTCAGTCGGCAGAGCATTTGACTTTTAATCAAAGGGTCCGGGGTTCGAATCCCCGGTGGCTCACCAAAAGGCACTCCATTGGGAGTGCCTTTTTTCGTGCTTAAATCGCATGGCGATCATATTTTTCGCAAAATTTTAGCCGTTATAGTTGCACACGTTTTCACATACTTTTACACAATAAAATGCACTGTAAAAATCAAACCAAGCATTGGATTGATAAACTCTACTTAGTCAGAAGAGCCACTGCTTAAGTGACAAGCTATATCCGAACTTTTCAAAGTTCGGCCTTAACTTTATCTGTGTGTGTCAATTTTAGTTTAAGCCTATTTTCAAATAGTAATTTGAATTTTTACTTAAGAATTTTCTTAAGTAACTTAATCATACATATTAAGAAAACGATGAAGGGGATTTTTTTGTGATCACTGAACAGC
>JAEWNU010000169.1 GCA_023456995.1 Bacillota bacterium | reverse complement strand
TAACGCTTCTGCCGAAAACCGATTATAGTTGCCACGTTGACCGCGATGACCCCGGGTGTACATTGCCCCACCGCGTAAAAATCTAGCAACTCCTCAGAAGTTGCCCAATGGCGCCGATCAACAATTTCACGCTCCAGCATAGGAAGCATAGCATAGCCGCCGCCAAAGGTCAGACCTCCGATGCAGAAAAAGGCCCAGAACATGTCCAAATAAACATTCAAAACTATTTTACTCCCTTTCAAAACTGTATTTTCGATTAATTGGATTGCCGGCCTTTATATAATAGGCGCTTTATTTCTTCAAAATCCAATTGCACTAATATGACTGAAATCAAAATAATGCTGCCGCCTGCAAGTAACATGAAGGTGGGCTCATCAAAGCCCCAAAGTACCGAAAGCAGACTTCCGAATAGTCCTTCGGTCGAAAGGATGATTGCGGTACCTGAGGCGGAAAAACGCCGCTGTGCCCAGCTTTGAACAAAATAGCAATAACCGGTAGAGAAAAGTGCAAGATATAATATGGCACCCATACCCGATTTTAATGCTGGCACCGAAAACAATGGCCGCTCAAAGATTAGAAAAGTCACCAGTGAAAGAATGGACACTACAGCCAGCTGAAAAAAACTTAAGACTGCCGCACTGCGTATCTGCTTTGCCGAAATACCAAGATAGGCGTAATGACAGGCAAATAAAAATGCACACAACAGCGAGAGCCAATCGCCAATATTAAAAGTAATACCTATCCCCGGCGACCACGATAGTACGGCGGCGCCGATAAAACAGATAAAAGCACTCACAGTTGAGCGCAACCCTGGCTTTTGTTTAAATAGCAACAGGCTTAAAAACGGTACCATTATTACGTTGGTGGCAGTTAAAAAAGCATTGTTGGCGGGTGTGGTGAATTTAATACCATAGGTCTGGCAAAAAAACGCAACGAATAATATCGTACCCGCAATTAGGCCAAATTTCAGATCTTCAAGGCTGGAAACGGCCAATTCTTTGTTAAACAGAGCCGCCATGATCGCCGCAGGTATAAAGAAACGCAGTGTGAGCAACAGCGCTGGGGAGACTCCAAACTGCACCGCGATGTTCGTAAAAATAAAGCCGCCGCCCCAGATGAATGCCACCGAAAGCAGCAGCATACTTGGCAGCAGCGGGGAGGTGGAAAGTTTGTTATGCATCATTTAATTGCCTCATTTTTTGAAACCTTTGTTTATAAGGATGTCTATAAAATACATCTCAGAACCACGGCGAGATGCTGTGCAAAATACAGTCTGCTTAGAGATGCGCAGGCATTTTAAGTATTGGAAGTAGCGCATATAGACTGTCAATGGTATAGGTTGGCTTTGGAATTTCCGGTACGGGTGCACCCTTGGGATTATACCAGCAGGTATCAAGACCAAAACCGTTTCCGCCCGCAATATCTGCGGAAAGAGAATCGCCCACGACCAGCGCTTGAGCAAAATCTGTCACGCCACAACGAAAAAGTGCCTGTTTGAAAAAGCCTGAATCAGGTTTTGCATAGCCAATTTCCTCGGAAATGATAATGTGTGAAAAGAAATGATCAAGACCGGCGCCTGCCAGACGGCTTTTTTGTATCTCTGTGATACCGTTTGTGATGACGGCTAGCTGAAAATACGGCTGGAGGACTCGTAACACCGATATGGCTCCTTCTATCAAGTTAAAGCCATGTGCGAGACCCTGCGCATAATGACGGCCAAAGTCAGCGGGGTCAATACTCGTTATGCCCATCTGTTCAAAAAACAGCTTAAAACGCGTGTCAACAAGCTGCGAACGTGTGATTTCCTTACGCTCCAGCTGCTCCCACAAAGATTGGTTAATCTGGTCGTAGTGCTGCAGCATCAGCTGGTCGGCAGCTATTTTAAATTGGGTGCAACTCATTAGAAATGCTTGATTCTGTGCGGCGGAAAAATCCAGCAGCGTTCCGTCTGCATCAAACAGAATAGTTTTGTATCGCATGTATCCTCCAAATGTATTAGAAACTAAATATAACTGAAAAATATGTATTTTATGTTAATTTTTTTTATGCTGCAATATTATGCTGTACTTATCCCACATTTATATCGTACCGCCGACTTTAAGCGCCATCCAGACCAATAGAGACATCTGTATAAGCGTTGTCAAGACGGCGATAACCCAGAAATACCAATGCTTTGTTTTGTGGCGGAAGCAGAGCATACCGCACCAAAGTCCCGCGCCGCCGCCGCACAGTGCCAACAAAAAGAAACGTTTTTCGGGTATGCGCCGTTTCTCATGCCGAGCTGCGCTTTTGTCGATGGCGCACATGGTAAAGGTTAGCAGTGAAAAAGCTAAAAACAGGCATGCTGACACAATTGAAAGCAACTTCATTCCCATATATCCTTTCTTTAAGCGCCTTTATGGGTCGATGTTGGACGGAGAGCATCTTTTTTTGATCGGTGCTGTGTTGTACTATCATAACATGATCCGTCGTATTTTGCTATGACTTTTAAATTTTACGACGCTTGTTTTACTTGACAGGCAACCAGCTTTTTATTAAACTGTTGTGTAGTGTTTTGATAAGGGACAAGAATCCTAACAAATCTTAAAGAAAAAATGAGGAATTACAGATGAACAAAATGTTTTCCACAAAACTAATAGCTCTTATGTTAGTGCTGGCAATGGCACTTACATTTACCGGCTGCGGAAAGAAGCCGTCTTCGTCTGATCAGCCCTCCGAGCCGACCAGTTCGTCCTCGACTGAAGAAGAAGATGACGG
Organism: Bacillota bacterium; assembly: GCA_023456995.1. Lineage (GTDB taxonomy): Bacteria > Bacillota > Clostridia > Oscillospirales > Ruminococcaceae > Yanshouia. The sequence goes on along the minus strand of JAEWNU010000169.1, from coordinate 525 downwards.
CGACGTGGTGCGCGTTTTCCAGATCGAAAAGATTGATGAAGGCATTAAGCGCAACGCCGATACCAAGGGCTGGCTCTACATTCCCAACACCGAAATTGATGATGCGGTGCTCCAGGGCAAGGATAACGAGTATTACCTGCGCCTGACTGAGGACAAGCAATATTCAATTTTTGGCTGCTATTTTGCAGATTTCCGTAACAAATTGGGTACCCGTGATGACCTGAGCAAGAATACCATCATTTATGGCCATTCCGACTATAAGGATAATCCCGACGGCAAAAAGTTTTCACAGCTTTTCCATTACGCTAAGGACATTGACTTTGTCCGCAACAATCCCTATATCTATTTCTCCACCACCGAGGATGACCTGGTTTGGCAGGTGTTTGCAGTATTCTACACCCATGTCGACTTTAACTACATCCAGGATAACCCCAGCGATCCCGAGTTCAAAAAGATTATCAGCGAAGCGAAGGCCAGAAGCGAATATATCATTGACGTACCGGTAGACGAGAACGACAAAATTCT
>JAEWNU010000168.1 GCA_023456995.1 Bacillota bacterium | reverse complement strand
CAATTGGCGGATAGCGCCTTCTACCACGATGATTAAATCCTGCGCATGTTCCGGCACAATTTGCCGATGCCCGGTAAAGCAGCAGGTGAAATTTCGGTTGAGCATTTCCCACACTCCCAAACCAATTTGTAACAGAGGCAATTCTGCGAGCTGACAGTGTTTTGCAGAAAAACAAAGAAAAAGCCGTATCTTTTATTATAAGGCGTTAAAATGGCTTTGTAAACGTTTATATCACAGCTTTTACTCCAATAATCACCAGTAAGATTCCGCCGAATATCTCAGCCTTTTTACCCAGCAGATCCCCGAATGCTTTCCCAAGCTGTGTGGCGACCAGTGTTAGCAGCAGAGTAGTGGTAGCAATCACTAGAGATGCCGATATAATCTCAATTTGCTGTGCACGCAGCCCTACACCGACCGCTAAAGCGTCAATGCTTGTAGCTATTGCTTGAATCAGCAATATTTTGTGCGTAAGCACTGATTTACCTACCGGACAATCGCTGCCCGAACATAGGCCGTCGTAGATCATTTTACCACCTATAAAGCCCAATATAAACAGAACAAGAAAACCGCCCAACCGGGTTACTACTTCGGAGAACATGCCGCCAACAAAATAGCCGATCAATGGCATTATACCTTGAAAAAATGCAAAGAGACATACCATTTCCAAAAGCTTGAGGGTGTTCTTGCGATGGGTCATTGCGTAAGACATTGATACCGCCACCGCATCCATGCTTAATCCTATGCCAATTAAACAGACCTCACTTAGACTCATGTACTTCTTCCTTTCAAAACTTTTGCTATATAAAAAACAAAACCATGTGCAGCCGGCAGGCTACACACAGTTCTCGTTCTTTAATGCAAGCCAGATGCATATAGCATCATTATGTTGACTTGACACGCCAATATGCGGCGCAAACTACTCCACCATGTTTTTTCATTATATGAATCTGGTTATATAATGTCAAGAAATATTTTTCAGTGTAGATTTCACACTTTTTTCATTTCAAAGATATACGATTGTGCTATACTAATAAACATTGCTCGTTTTGCTCCCGCGCAGCGAACGCGAGGCTTTTTATTTAAGCGCGGAGAAATGGTGGAAAAACACATGAAAATCAGACTTGTTGCGCTCATGCTCTGTCTTTCTTTGGCAGCCGGCTGCGGCGCGGCTTCTTCTAAGGTTGATTCCGGTTCACCGTCCCAGGCAGAATATGTTCCGTCCTACACCTATGTAAACCCCGATCCCAATATGGTGATGATTACATCGCCCGGTGGGGATATCACCTACGAGAACTACCGTCTGTATCTTGATGTCAATGAGCAGGTTGGGCGTTTCTATTCCCGTCAAGAGATGGCCTCGTGCGCTGTGCTGGAAGCGGACTTAAAAAGCATGGGCATAGAGATAAATGAAGACGAATTTAAAAATGTGGCGGCGCAGCAGGTTTACAGCATGATGATGTATTCCCCCTCGTTTGCCGAAGACCTACAGCAGATCAGCGACGCAACCGGCATGACGCAAGAGGAAATAACCGATGCAATGATGCTGTCTTCCCGCGCTTCATATTTGGTTGAGCTTTTAGGGGGGCATTACCAGAAGCTAGCTGCTGAAGAGCTAGAAAAAGAGGGTTCTGCACCGGAATCTTCATCTGTAAGTGAATCAGCGTCCAAATCGGACGCATCTTCGAGCAGTAGCGAGGCATCGGGAGCGCAGAGCTCGGAGGATGCCGGAGCACAGGCAGAAGCGGATCGCCAGCAAGCCATTTATGAAAAAGGCACTCAAATGATGCAGGAATATTTTTCGAACTATGACACCCGCCTGTCCTTTGATGATGACGCTGCCCTCGCAACGATAGATGGGAAGGCGGTTCCCTACACTGAGGAAATCAATCATTATATTGATTATATTGCGATTTCCGGCCGCATTGATGCTGCTGCTTTTGTACAAGCAGGCGAGATGGCGCTACGTGAATTAGAACGCCGTAACACAGAGTTTGACCGTACAAAATTTGAAGAGACGCTCAAGCAATATATCGATCAAATCCGCGCGGATGAGACGGTCATGAAGCAACTTGAAAAGATTTGCAGCAGCTACGGTGCAACAGTGGATGACTATTTTAAAGTGCTGGAGCGTCCGCTCTGGTTGCAAGAGGTTGGCGACCGGTATTATATCGCTATGGCAGATGAGTATAATGCACTTACCGTTGATTCTGGTGAGAAGCCCGATTCTGCGGATAGCTATTATGCACAGGAGTTTGCAAAGCTTTTAGAGGGTAGCGAAATCGTCAATTTTACTGGTAAATAGAAAATCAATTGAATTTTGTAAGGCTGCTAATACGGGGAAAGTTATCCACGAATTTGCAGCCTTTTCTTATGCTTGAATTTTATTATATAAAATGGGATAATATAGTGTGCACGAATTAAGTCAAAAAAGGAGGTGGCGCTATGGGACGGTATGAAAAGCTGGTTGGCAACACGTTGGTTTTTGCTATTGGGTCTTTCTCTTCAAAACTGCTGGTGTATTTTATGCTGCGGTATTATACTGCCATGCTCACTCCAGCCGAATTTGGTATTGCCGACCGTATCACCACCACCAGCAACCTGCTCATGCCGTTTGTTATGCTCTCGGTCAACGAGGCCATCATCCGCTTTGCAATGGACCGATCTTTAAAGCGCTCGGACGTTTTCTCCATCGGCTTAAAAACAGTGCTGGCGGGTTTTATTGTGTTTTGCCTGTTCTCACCACTCATGCTAATGATTCAAATGTTATCACCCTACACACTGGTGATTTATATTTATGTGTTATTCGGTATGCTCAAAGCCATCTGCGCACAGTTTATCCGTTCCATTGGGCTGGTCAGGCTCTTTGCCTTTGACGGGTTTTTGGCTACCTTTACAACCATAGCTTTCAACATTTTATTCCTGACGGTGTTTAGATGGGGCTTGTATGGTTATGTGATCTCTATAATCGCATCGAATATTATCTCAATATTCTTTCTGTTTATTATCGCCCGGCTTGATCGGTACGTCGATTTTACCCACCCTAATCCGGTACTTCGGCGCGAGATGCTGCGCTATTCAGTCCCGCTGATTCCGACCACAATGTTCTGGTGGATTGTCGGCATGTCCGACCGTTATATGGTCACCTGGTTCTGTGGCGATACACCCACGGGTATGCTTGCGATTGCACATAAAATTCCGTCACTGCTCACCATCGTTTCGGCCATTTTCTATCAGGCGTGGCAGATTTCTGCCGTGGATGAATCGGGTCAGGGCAAACGCACCACCCACTTTTATTCCCAAACCTATGATTATTATTGCACGTTGCTATTTTGCGCCGCCTCCGGCATTGTGATGCTGATTCAGCCCCTCACCAAGGTGATGTATGACCCGGCTTATTATGAATCGTGGCGGTATGTGCCCTTTTTAGTAATGGCGGAGGTCTTTTCATCCCTCGTTACCTTTCTAGGATCCTTTTACATGGTCAGTAAGAAAAATGCCACCGTCCCGTTGGCTATTTTTGTCGGTGCTGTGGCCAATATCGGGCTGAATTTCTGGCTGATTCCGCTGTATGGCGTCATGGGCGCATCCTTTGCGACACTCTTGAGCTATCTATTGGCTTATGCCATTCGCGCGGTGGATATTCAGCGGCTTGTTTCGCTGGAGCTTCGTCCACTTACCACTGCTGTTCGTATGCTGCTGATCATGGTGCAGGGAGCTCTTTTGATTAGACAGCCGCCTAATAGTTTTTTAATACAGCTGGCTATGTTTTTATTGATGTTGGCTCTTAACCTGAGATCGGTGTTACGATTGGGCTTTGCCCTGTTCAACCGCTTTGTTTCGCCACACGTTTCCCATTAAAGGAGAAGATATATGCCTACGCAACTATTATTTTTACTTTTGTTATCCATGGTTCCGATAATTGAACTTCGTGGCGCGATTCCCATAGGTATTGGGTGGGGGTATCCCTTTTGGCTTGTTTATGTGGTGTGCGTTATCGGCAATTTGTTGCCGGTGCCGTTTCTTATTCCTTTTGCAGGCCGGGTGCTGCGCTGGGGTGCCACGCTGCCCAGAATAGGGGGATTGTTTCAAAAGATACTGGATATTGGAAACAAAAAAGCGAAAAAAACTCAGAGCGCAAATCAGGCGCTGTTGTTTGCGCTTTTTCTTTTTGTGGCTATACCGGCACCGGGCACCGGCGCATGGACGGGCTGCCTGATTGCTACGCTGCTGCAAATGCGATTGCGCAAGGCATTCTGGCCCATTGCGGCGGGCGTCGCGGCAGCCGGACTAATTATGGGCGTGACCTCTTACGGCCTGTTCAGCCTGATAGGGGCATAATCTTGAACGTTTAGAATGGCCAAAGGAGAATAAACGAATGAACATTCTGGTCAGCGCCTGCCTAATGGGGCTAAACTGCCGGTATGACGGTTCAGGCTATTACCAGCCGAAGTTAGAGAAGCTTAAAAATAAGTACCATCTCATTCCAATCTGCCCCGAAATTTATGGCGGTTTGACAACGCCGCGTGAACCTGCAGAAATCCAAGGCAATAAGGTGATGACCAAAAGCGGCTGCGATGTTACAGCACAATATGAGAAGGGCGCACAGGAAACGCTGGCCCTGGCACGTATGATGGACTGCCGTATTGCGGTGTTAAAAGCGAAAAGCCCCTCCTGTGGGAAGGGCAAAATCTACGATGGCAGCTTTTGCGGCAAATTGATCAATGGAAACGGTGTTGTGGCCCGCTTATTAATAAACCAGGGGTTGACCGTTTTAACTGAGGAAGATATTGAAACCCTCATTTAATTTTTAAAATTATAAACCGGTGCATTACAAAATGCAGCCGGTTTTTTCTTTTTGCAGATTTAAACCCGAACAGACCATTCAGGCATTGTACATGGTTTGGGCATTTATTAGCGCTAGTTTTTGAGCACGCGTCATGCGTTTAAGCTCGGCTTCACGGCGCATAGCGGCGCGCTTATCATTGCAATGTTCAAGATAGGCAAAGACCACAGGCCTGCGTCCACGGGTATATTTAGCACCCACGCCGTTATTGTGAGCAGTCAAACGCGCGTCGGGGTCGTTTGTCCAGCCGGCATAAAGGGTGCCATCTGCGCATTTAAGCAGATAGGCAAAGGCTGGCCTACACATGAGAATCGCTCCTTTCTGATTATGTTGGCATATAGAGTGGATGCAGCTGTATATCAATTTAGCCCACATAAAAGCCGAGTGGCAGAATTACTTTGCCACTGGTTATTATAAAGTGGTCACAGTATTATTCCAATAATTTAAATTTTAGCACCCAAAGCTTATATCATCAATGAAAAAAGGAAAAGTAATAGAAGATAAAATAAAGTACAGGCGCGACAACACGTATGTTGCCACGCCTGTGGGGAAGAGAAGGAGATTTTAAGATTTATATTACTTTGCAGTTGATGTCAGTTCTTTTTCGGAGGCAGCAACAACAACCGAGCAAGCGATATCGCCTGTGATATTAACGGTGGTTCTTGCCATATCCAGTATACGGTCAATGCCGGCAATCAATGCCACACCTTCGAGGGGTAGTCCAACCGACTGCAGCACCAAACCGAGCATCACAACGCCGGCACCAGGAACGCCTGCCGTACCGATGGAGGCTAAGGTTGCGGTAAGAATAATGGTCATCTGCTGGCCCATGCTTAGCGAAATGCCATAGACGTTTGCTATAAACAGTGCACAGATGCCCTGATAAATAGCTGTTCCATCCATGTTGATAGTCGCGCCCAAGGGAAGCACAAAGCTACGGATAGGCAACGGAACGCCCAGTCTTTCGGATGCTTTCATTGAAAACGGCAGTGTTGCAGAGCTTGACGCCGTAGTAAAGGCAAATAACATTGCATCAGAGCACTTCTTAAAGAAGGTCAACGGGCTAATTTTGGCCAGGGCACGAACCGAGAAAGAATAGACGATTGCCATATGCAAAATACAGCCGATGTAAACTGCCAGAATCACGCTTAGGAGCGGCAGCAGTACTGAAGGCCCATTGACTGATACAATCGGAACAATGAGTGCAAAAACGGCAAAGGGAGAAAACTTCATAATGAAGGCTACCAATGAATACATGCACTCAGCCAGACCGTCAAAGAAGTTAGAGACCGGTTTGGCGCGATCGCCTACCATAATGATTGAACCGCCCAAAAATAGGGCAAAGGCGATGATCTGAAGCATATTGCCATCAACCAGTGCCTTGAGAGGGTTGGCGGGAATGATGTTAAGTAAAGTGTCAACGACGTTTGGCGCTTCCTTGGCTTCATAGGTCAGACCCTCTGCCAGCACAAAGCCGCCGCCAACACGCCCGATATTGCCTACGATAAGGCCAAGTGTAACCGCCAGCGCAGTCGTAACAAGGTAATAAACAATCGTTTTGCCGCCGATACGACCTACGCGCTTAGCATCACCTAGGCCACAGGTTCCCACGATCAGCGAGGAAAAAACCAGAGGAACAATGAGCATTTTGATTGCATTTAGGAACAGGGTGCCAAAGGGTTTAATCCAGTTATTAGCAATGAGACGCCCGCCCTCCCCCTGCA
>JAEWNU010000167.1 GCA_023456995.1 Bacillota bacterium | reverse complement strand
AAATGGAGGTTTCTAAGGAAGTGGGCATTAGTCAGGCGCAAGTCTCACGCCTGGAAAAAAGCGCGCTGGACAAAATTAAAAAAAGAATGTAAAAAAATCGGCATGGGTGGCCCCGTGCCGATTTTTTTCTGCTATTGGCAAACGTTATACCGCCTAAATTCAGCAAATCAAAAGCCTGATTTAACGATAGGCATGAGCCTTTGCTTTCCCAAACAGGAATGCGCCCAGCAAGATGACCGCCCCACCTAAAACAGTGGATGTACTGGGCATTTCTCTAAACCATGTTATTTCAAGGCCGGTGGATATCAGCGGAGTTATAAACATAAAGTTGCTTACCTGCGAGGCCTTATCCGCCAGAGACAGCGCCTTTGTCCAGCTTAAAAACGCGACTGCACTGGCAAAAATGCCGAGAAAAGCCACAGCGAAGACAGTATCCGCTCGTGCAGAGGACAGCTCATGTACAGCATGCGGTGCAAAAACCATCAGCATAATCGTACCGCAAAAGATACTGTAAATAGAACATTGTAGTGCGCTATACTTTTGGGTCATTTTACGCTGTAGCAAATTATAAACGCTCAGCGAAAGAGCTGAAAGAAGCAGCCACAGCACACCCTCGCTCACCGAAAAATGCCTCCCGATCAAAGCGATAATAACGATTCCCAAAAATTGCAGTAGAACTGCAAACCATTGAAATGCCCTTAATTCTTCTTTAAAAATCAGCCAAGCCAATGCAGCGGTCATCAGCGGTATCGTTGCGCTGATAACGCTACCGGTCGCAGCGGTGACAGTGACATAGCCCATATTATAAGCCACCACATAAAAGGCAAAGCCGGTAAAACCCGAAAGCACAAACCATGGCATGTCCGCTTTGGCAGGTGGACTGATTCTTTTAACTATAACCAGCATTGTTAGTAAAATGGTAGCGATCGCATAGCGCCAGAACCCGATCGCAAAAGGGGAGAAAGATCGTAGTGCAATGCGGGTCAGCACGTTGCCAATGCCCCAACTTAAAATCGTAATAATTGCATAAAACTGATAATGATACCTCAAGTCAATCTGATCTCCTATGTATTACCTAGAACGGGTGAAACAACCCGTTTGGTTACCTGTGTCGAGTATTTATTATTGCTCCCGTCAGGCCGTTTACACGGCTAGACAGCTTCACTGGCCGCAGCAGGCATATATATCCCACCGCGACCAGCAAAGCTGTCTTCTAAATTATTTTTAACGCTTTGTTTTAATGATGGTGACTCGTTATTGTTCCAGCGCTTTTTTAAGCGCCTCAACACGGTCAGTCTTCTCCCAACTCACGCCGAGATCCTCACGCCCCATGTGGCCGTAAGCCGCCAACTTGCGATAAATGGGCCTACGTAAGTCAAGCGCGCGGATAATCGATGTCGGGCGCAGATCGAATACCTTGTTGATAGCTTCCGCCAGCTGATCATCCGATACCTTACCGGTGCCAAAGGTGTCGACAAACACCGAGACAGGATGCGCTACACCAATGGCGTAGGCCAGCTGCACCTCGCAGCGGCGAGCCAACCCTGTCGCGACCACGTTTTTGGCAACCCAACGCGCGGCATAGGCCGCAGAACGGTCAACCTTGGTTGGATCTTTACCCGAAAATGCGCCGCCGCCGTGGCGAGAATAGCCGCCATAGGTATCCACAATAATCTTTCTGCCGGTCAGGCCACTGTCCCCCTGAGGGCCACCGATAACAAATCGGCCGGTCGGATTAACAAAAACCTTGGTTTTGCCATCAAGCATATTGGCGGGAATGATTTTTTCCACTACCTCACGGATAATGTCAGCCCGAATGGTTTCAAGGGAAACTTCTGCAGCATGCTGTGAGGAAATAACGACCGTATCGACACGCACAGGGTTGTTGTTTTCGTCATACTCGACGGTAACCTGCGTTTTGCCATCAGGGCGCAGATAACTGAGCATACCGTTTTTGCGCACTTCGGTCAGGCGCTTGGCCAACCGATGAGCCAAAGACACTGGCAGTGGCATCAGCTCAGGCGTTTCGTCGCAAGCAAAGCCAAACATCATACCCTGATCGCCCGCGCCATTCTCATCGCTCTCCGTGCTGGCGCCTTCTTTCTTCTCCATCGCGTTATCCACGCCCAGCGCAATATCGCCCGACTGTTCGTCGATAGAGGTAAGCACAGCACAAGTGTTGCCGTCAAATCCAAAAGTTGCACTGTTGAAGCCAATATCCAGCACAACCTCGCGCACCAGTTTGGGGATATCGACATAGCATTGGGTGGATATTTCGCCCATCACCATCACCATGCCCGTCGTGCAGCAGGTCTCGCAAGCGACGCGTCCGTTAGGATCCTGATCCATAATCGCGTCAAGGACGGCGTCAGAAATCTGGTCGCAGATCTTATCGGGATGCCCTTCGGTGACAGATTCAGAAGTAAAAAGATAATTTGCCATAATCATGTTCCTTTCTTTCGTTCAATTTATATTTTCTGCAATTACTAATAAAAAAATCGCGTCCGGCATTAAGTGTCGGACGCGAAAAAGGCTTATCTTTCGGTTGACACCGCAGGATTTAGCACCTTGCAAAATATGCAGGTTGCTGGGCATCTCAGGGCCTGTTCCCTCCGCCGCTCTTGATAAGTAAATTATTAAGTTTGTTTTATTCTACCATACTGGTAGGCGATTGTCAATACTATTCCTATGATATTTTATTCAATATCGATAAAGTTTGCTTTAATCAGATCTGATTTGACGGAATGTTCTTGACACCACTGGATACAGGTTCGACCATCGTAATAAAATGCTTAATTTGGCTCGACATTCTCTTATAGACTGGGAAAGTAATGAGTGAAACTGCTATGCCCTTTATCAGATTAAATGGTAGTACGCCATACATCAGATAAGTATTGGTATCCTTAATTAAGGGGTTGACCGCGGCACAGGCCTTAAAGATCGCTTCAAGCGGCATCACCGTAGAATAAAACGGCAGCAATAGAAATTTGTTAGCCAATACGCCAACAACCGCAAGGGCCACCGTCCCGCTGATGCAGGCCAGTATAGCACCTTTTCTGGTGTGGTGACGGCGGTAAACAATAGCGGCTGTGGCAACAAAGGACGAGGTAATAATAAAATCCGCCAGCTCACCCACACCGCCTGTAGTGCTGGAAAAGAAGTGTACAAACGCCTTGATAAAAACCATCGCTACACCGGCCATGGGTCCCAGAATAAAGCCGCCGATGAGAATCGGCACCGCCGAAGGATCAAGCTTTAAGAATGGGGGCATAAACGGCAGCGGCATTTCAAAGAACATGAGAATGGAAGCGAGTGCAGCAAACATTGCCGTAACGGTAACTCTACGTACTTTTACAGTTGTTTTCATTAGTTATTCATCTCCTGATCGTTATTTGCTGCCTTTGGGAAAACAAAAACCCATGTCATAAGACATGGGCGTAACGGCAAGCAAACACCTTTCGTAAAACAAAAGGCATTGTTCACCTGTTTCTTTCATCCGGACTATACCGTCGGTTTCGGAATCTCACCGAATCGGCCTGCCATAACACTATGACTGGCTCGCGGACTAACGGCCTGACGCCGATTACCGCCGGTGGGGAATTTCACCCCGCCCTGAAACAGCTATGTATATATTATATGCGTCCTCTAAATGATTGTCAAGCAAATGCCTTTTAAAATAGATGGCAAATGTATTGACAAAATGTATTTAAAAAATGGTACAATAAAACAAAAATATATCCTGTTATTGCTCAAAGGAGTCTTTACATGTTGGAACATCAAATTAGCACAGAGAATATGGCGTTGCTTAAACAATGCCAGCAAAACGAAATTGACGAATATTATATCTACCAGACCATTGCCTCATCACTAAAGAATGAAAAAGACCGAAAAACGTTGCTGCGTATTGCCGATGCAGAACACAAACATGCTGACCGTTGGCAGAAATACACCCAGGCTTCCGCAAAACCAAATAGGAAAAAAATTTGGTTTTATTCGTTGGTTGCAAAAATATTTGGCTATACCTTTACGATAAAGCAAATGGAAAACGGTGAGGCCGGTGCCGGCATACTGTATGAGCAACTTGCTGCTGAAGTCCCTGAAGCGAAAGAAATTGCTCAAGAGGAACGCGAACACGAAGCAATGCTGATCGACATGCTTGATGAAGAACGTTTACAATATGTCGGGTCGATGGTGCTGGGTTTAAATGATGCGCTAGTTGAACTGACCGGTACTTTGGCTGGATTGTCATTTGCGCTGCAAAATAACCGCCTGATAGCACTATCAGGTCTAATCACCGGCATTTCGGCCACCTTTTCGATGGCTGCGTCGTCTTATCTTTCGGCCAAGAGCGAGAACGACCCTCATGCGCTGAAGTCCTGTTCCTATACAGGCGCTATGTACCTCATCACAGTAGCGTTGCTGATCGCGCCCTATCTCCTGCTGCCGGCACACGCCTATCTATCCGCCCTCATCACCATGCTGGTGATCGTCGCTTTGATTATTCTAGGGTTTAACTATTACATCGCAGTAGCAAAATCACTGGATTTTAAACGCCGTTTTCTTGAGATGTTTGCCATCTCGGGCTCAGTGGCGCTACTCTCCTTCGCGGCGGGGCTGCTTATTAAAGCGTGGCTTGGCATTGACATTTAGCACCGCACGGAAAAAGACCAAAAACGTCACTTACTGTTACGCTGTTTTTAAAAGGGTGTACGTTCGATTCAACGTCGAACGTACACCCTTAGTTATACTTTTAGTTTAACCATCACCGTTTATACAGATTTTTAGTTCCAATCAACCTGCTTTTTTAGGCAGACGCAGCCGCTGACCGACATAGATATGGTCTTGATCCTTAATGATATCCTTATTTTCCTCGAGAAGCTCATCCCAGAGGTTTACGTCCCCAAGCTGTTCCTTGGCAATATTCCATATGTTGTCATCGTAGTCGACAACATAATAGAGATATTCGTCTTCGTCCGGCCCCGTGGTTTCAGCCACCGCTGGCTTGGCCGATGCAGCGGCTTCTAAAGCGGCTGGCTCAGTGTTGGGTACTGCGGCAACAGGCTCCGCTTCATCAGATTTCTCGAGCTTGGAGGCATCAGTCTTGTTTTGTGCTTTTGGCTGTTCCGGTGTGGTATCGGTCAGAACTGGCTTGTCCGCCAAATTGGGGGAAGTGGTAGGCGCTGCAGCCTGACCAAGCACCGTTATTCTTGTTCCCGCTTCAGGGAACGGTTTACCACTTTCTGAAAGATGATTAATATGTCGCATAAGCACTTCATCCAAAGCTGAAAACTCATTGAGTGTTTTTGATTTGCCTAGCATCGGGAAATCGTCGCCACCAGCAGCCAGAAAATCATTGGTGGCCACAATATATTCAGACGCAATATCCAGTGGCTTACCATCAACCATCACATTTTTTACGCGACCACCGGGAGGTGCTGCTGCATCAACAGTAAACGACAGGCCACAAACCTGTAAAAACGCGCCATTTTCTTCCGGCAGTGCTTTGACTGCACTTTCTAAAATGGTTCGGAGATTTGAGCCGTTGATTTTTTTGGTTACAATATAATTCCCAAAAGGCAGCACGTTAATAATATTACCTTTGGTGATGTCACCCGCGGGTATAGAATCGCGAATAGAACCGCCATTGATTAACGCAATCTGTGCACCTGATTCTGCACACATGGCGTCGGCGATTAAATCGCCCAGGTTTGTCTCACGGGTACGCACATCTGCGCGTGCACCGTTCAGATCCACCGGCGTATTACCCAGCACCTCTGAAAGAATCTGCTGTTGATTAACGTTAATCTCCTGAATCTTTGCGTCAATCGCTGGATCAGATAGTCCTTGCAGACGAGAATCCCCTACCTGGATCACCTCGGCGGTTGCCGACCGGGTGGCGTGGTCCAATGTTACAACACCGACCGCGCCCATATATTCGCCAGCCGAAGCAATCAGCGTATTACCTACCCTTTTCCCCTTTTCAAGCAGCGTATGGCTATGTCCATCCACAATTAGATCAATACCTGCTACCGCCTTGGCCAACCCTTCAGACGTATAGGTGCTGCTGCTGTTAAGACCCAAGTGGCAGAGCGCGACGATATAGTCCACCTCGGCGGCCTTTAACACGCTGACCGCCTCGGTTGCCGCCGTATAGGGATTGTAAAACTCTACCGTCTCAACATTGGTGGGATTAGTCTTATAGGCTGTCTCTGGGGTAGAAAGACCGAAAACGCCAATTTTAATATCCTCGCGCTGAATTACGGCATAGCCATCCAGCAGTTTTTTATCAGTGCCCTTTTTGATGATATTGGTTGAAAGCATCGGCATTGAAGTTTGAAAGGATAATTCAACAAGGTTGTCGCTGCCATAATTAAAATCATGATTGCCGAGCGTCATTGCATCGTAGCCTGCCATTGTCATTAAATCCAGAACACTTTTGCCTTTGTCCAGTGTTGCAAAGGCAGTACCATGAAATGTATCGCCGGCATCCAGCAGTACGACATTTATCCCCTGTGCTTTATACCTGTCTTTTAAAGCTTTTAATGCACTTATGCCCACACTTTGCTCAGAACCTACTACTCTACCGTGCGAATCATTGGTATGCAAAATTATCGTCTTACCCTCTTTAGAAATTGCAGGTGCCACAGCCCCCGAGACTGCTTTTTCGCCGCATGCAGCAAAAAGTAAAATTAAAATAACCGACAAAAACAGCGCTGTTAACTTTCTACAAATCATGTCAAGCCTCACTAGCCTTCTCGAATTTTTATTTACCATTCTGCTTGCCTATATTGTATCTGAAGTTTACATAAAAATCAACAAATGTCACCTAATTACTACCAGTAATGAAAAAGGCTATCTACCACAACTAGTGTCAATTCAACAAAAAAAGGGTTCCCCGCAGGGAACCCTTTTTTTATAGCATATAGCTAAATTTTAAGCATTAACACCAGTTACAACGCCCGAACCAACGGTTCTGCCGCCCTCGCGGATAGCGAAGCGGAGGCCCTGCTCGATAGCGATGGGGGTGATGAGCTCAACATCGATTTCGATGTTGTCGCCAGGCATGCACATCTCAACGCCCTCAGGAAGGGAGATAACGCCGGTTACGTCGGTCGTTCTGAAATAGAACTGGGGACGATAGTTGTTAAAGAAAGGGGTGTGACGGCCGCCCTCAGACTGCTTGAGAACGTAAACCTGGCCGTGGAACTTGGTGTGGGGCTGAATGGAGTTGGGCTTGCACAGAACCTGTCCGCGCTCGATATCGGTTCTCTGAATGCCGCGGAGCAGCGCGCCGACGTTGTCGCCAGCCTCAGCGAAATCGAGGAGCTTACGGAACATCTCAAGACCGGTAACAGTGGTCTTTCTCTTCTCTTCAGCCAGACCGACGATCTCAACTTCCTCGCCAACCTTGATCTGTCCACGCTCAACTCTGCCGGTGGCAACGGTGCCGCGGCCAGTGATGGTGAAGACGTCCTCAACGGGCATCAGGAAGGGCAGATCAGCCTTACGGTCAGGAGTGGGGATATAGGAGTCAACGGCATCCATGAGTTCCTTGATGCAAACGAGATCAGGGGAATTGATGTCATTGGCCTCAAGAGCCAGAAGAGCAGAACCCTTGATGATCGGAATATCATCACCAGGGAACTCGTAGAAGGACAGAGTCTCGCGGATCTCCATCTCAACAAGCTCAAGCAGCTCGGGATCGTCAACCTGATCAACCTTGTTCATGAAAACAACGATTGCAGGAACACCAACCTGACGGGCCAGAAGGATATGCTCCTTGGTCTGAGCCATGGGGCCGTCGGTAGAAGCGATAACCAGAATAGCGCCGTCCATCTGAGCAGCACCAGTGATCATGTTCTTGATATAGTCAGCATGTCCAGGGCAGTCAACGTGCGCATAGTGGCGCGCCTCGGTCTGATACTCAACGTGGGAAGTGTTGATGGTGATGCCGCGCTCTCTCTCTTCAGGAGCCTTATCGATCATATCGTAAGCATTAAACTGAGCCATGCCCTTCATGGACAGGAACTTGGTAATCGCAGCGGTAAGAGTAGTCTTGCCATGGTCAACGTGGCCGATAGTGCCAATGTTAACATGGGGCTTATTTCTTTCGAATTTTGCCTTTGCCATTTTAGTTTTCCTCCCTTTTTAATAAATATATTTGATAATCATTTTACGGCTCTACAAACGTTATTGTAGCAACCTTAGATACAAATTGCAAGCGGGATTTATCAATTAATCCTGCTTTTTGGTGCGGGCAGAGATGATGCCCTCGGAAATGGATTTCGGCACTTCAATATAGTGCGAAGGCTCCATAGAATACTGACCGCGACCCTGTGACTTGGAGCGGAGATCGGTTGCATAGCCGAACATTTCAGACAGCGGCACAACCGCGTCGATCTGCTGCGCGCCGAACTTGGCTTCCATGCCCTGAATCTGTCCGCGGCGAGAGTTCAAGTCGCCGATGACGTCGCCCATATACTCTTCAGGAACGTTAACCGAAACCTTCATCATCGGCTCGAGAATGACGGGATCAGCCTTGCGCATTGCCTCTTTAAAGGCCATGGAGCCGGCGATCTTAAACGCCATTTCAGAGGAGTCGACCTCGTGGTAAGAGCCATCGTACAGGGTGACCTTGCAGTCAACAACCTGATAGCCAGCGAGCACGCCGGACGCCATAGCGCCCTGAATACCTGCGTCAACCGGTCCGATATACTCCTTCGGGATCGCGCCGCCGACGACGCCATTGATGAACTCGTAGCCCTTTCCGGACTCGTTGGGCTCAAGCTTAATCTTAACATGACCATACTGACCACGTCCGCCGGACTGTCTGGCGTACTTCATGTCAACATCAGCAGACTTGCGCACGGTTTCCTTATAAGCAACCTGTGGCTTACCGACGTTTGCTTCAACGCGGAATTCGCGAAGCATACGGTCGACGATAATCTCCAGATGCAATTCGCCCATGCCTGCGATGATGGTCTGACCGGTTTCCTCATCCGTATAGGTGCGGAAGGTCGGATCTTCTTCAGCTAGCTTTGAGAGCGCAATGCCCATCTTCTCCTGACCTGCTTTGGTCTTGGGCTCGATGGCAACACGGATAACCGGCTCCGGGAACTCCATCGACTCGAGGATAACCGGTGCTTTAGGATCGCACAGTGTATCGCCGGTGGTGGTGTTCTTTAGGCCGACCGCCGCAGCAATATCGCCCGCATACACGACCTCGATATCCTTACGGTTGTTGGCGTGCATTTGCAGAATTCTGCCCAAACGCTCGTTGTTACCCTTAACAGAGTTCAAAACCTGAGCGCCGGCCGCAATAGTGCCCGAATAAACGCGGAAGAAGCACAGCTTACCAACATAGGGGTCGGTCGCAATTTTGAATGCAAGCGCGGAGAAAGGCTCCTTGTCCGAGGTCGGACGCTCACATGCTTCTCCAGTATCAGGGTTAACACCGGTAATGTGGTCAATGTCGATAGGCGAAGGCATATAATCGATGACGGCGTCAAGCAGAAGCTGAACGCCCTTGTTGCGGTAAGAAGTACCGCAAAGCACCGGCACCATCGTGTTGGCCAGAGTGCCCTTACGGACAGCGCGCTTGATTTCCTCAACGGTGAGTTCTTCACCCTCGAGGTATTTCTCCATAAGCGCCTCATCCTGCTCGGCAGCGGCCTCGATCAGCTGGGTATGATACTCCTCAGCCTTTTCGCGCAGCTCTTCAGGAATCTCTTCCTCTCTGACATCCTTGCCGAGGTCGTCGTAATAGACCTCAGCCTTCATGGTGATCAGATCAACAATGCCCTTGAAATAGTTTTCCTCACCGATGGGCAGCTGAATCGGCACAGCGTTACACTTGAGACGGTCATGCATCATCTTGACAACATTGTAGAAGTTAGCTCCCATAATGTCCATCTTGTTGACATACGCCATTCTCGGCACCTTGTACTTATCAGCCTGACGCCAAACGGTTTCGGACTGAGGCTCAACGCCGCCCTTGGCACAGAAAACGGTTACAGAACCGTCCAGTACGCGCAGCGAACGCTCAACCTCCACGGTGAAGTCCACGTGTCCAGGGGTGTCAATAATGTTGATGCGATGTCTTGGAAACTGGTGCTGTGCACCTTCCCAATAGCAGGTGGTAGCGGCGGAAGTAATAGTAATTCCGCGCTCCTGCTCCTGCTCCATCCAGTCCATGGTGGCAGAACCCTCGTGAGTTTCGCCAATTTTGTGGTTTATTCCCGTGTAATAAAGAATACGTTCGGTAGTTGTGGTCTTACCGGCGTCGATATGAGCCATAATACCGATGTTTCTGGTTTTTTCCAGTGAGACATCCCTTGGCATAGTGT
>JAEWNU010000166.1 GCA_023456995.1 Bacillota bacterium | reverse complement strand
ACCATTAAATCAGCACCAAAAGAAACGGGTTCAACCTGCTCGACAAATTCGCCATAGCAGTTGTCCACCATGACAATGATGTTGGGATTCGCCTGCTTGACAGCTTTAATCGCCTCACCAATTTCGGCCACCGAAAGAGACGGACGCAGACTGTACCCACGCGAACGCTGTATGTACGCCACCTTTGCGCCATGTACCGCTTCAGCCGCTGCCTTGATATCAATTTTGCCGTCAACAAGTTCCACCTGTGCATACTGCACCCCAAAATCGCGCAGAGACCCCTCGTTTCGGCCGTTATCGCGAATGCCGATGACTTCCTCCAGCGTGTCATAGGGCTTGCCGGTCAACGAAAGCAGCACATCGCCCGGGCGCAACAGCCCGAACAGTCCCACCGTCAGCGCGTGCGTACCCGAAACAAAGTTGTGCCGCACCAGCGCATCCTCGGCACCGAGCGCCTGCGCAAAAACACGGTCTAGCGCGTCGCGGCCGATATCGCCATAACCGTAACCAGTCGTGCCACAAAGGTGAGCCGATGAAATACCATTGTCAATAAAAGCTTTGAGCACCTTCATGCCGTTAAATTGCTCGTTTTCCTCTATAGCGGCAAAAGCGGGCGCGGCCTTAATCTCAGCTCGTCGGGCAAATTCTAAAATTTCTGGATCTATCGGAAAAACCGGTTGTATCATCAAGAGTTCCTCTTTTCTGTAATGGTAAGCAGCTGTGGCAATACCGAAAAGCCCACCCGAAGGTAGAAGCCCACCAGTGCCTCAGACTGCGCCGCTGTAAAAATATCAACGCCACGCAGTGTGGGGTGCGCCACAACCGCGCGCACGAGCGCAAGCCCCACCCCTGTGCCTCGTTTTTGGGGTAGCACCGCCACCGACGAGAGATAAGCACTATGCTGCCCCTTAGCCGTCACACAAGCGACGGCGGCATCGGCGTGCATAAAAACCTCAGCTCGACCGGCGTTGCGGCGGCGTGTCATGTCTGAAAGCCAAGGCAGATATTCCGCCTCGCATGCAAACTGCGCATCACTTTGGCATAAAAGCGAAAAGCAGCTTCGCAGTTCAATATCAGTTTCAATTATTTCTGATTTTGGCGCGGCGCTGCCAACGCCGTGCAGCACTGGATGGCTGGTGCTTGTCCAACACTTGGTCGGTTCGTATGGCGTCTTTTTGTCCGTAATCCATTCGATTCGGGTGACGCCCAACAAATCTGAAAAGGGGAAAAGCTCCCCATAATCTACATTACCCAATATTAATAACGCGCTGCCAAAGCGGCAAAGTACGCCGCCCGCGTCGCTTTTATACCAGTCTAGCGCATTGGGCAGCGTACCGTAACACACATGCAATGTCTGCATGCGGCAACTGATAAGTGTTTCCGGTTCTTTAAGCGGCGGTGCGCTTTGACAAAATGCAATCACAACCGAGCCAATGGGTCAATAACAGCCGAGAGAAGCTTTTGGGTCGCTGTCACATCCTGCATTGCAGCCACGCTGGAAGCGCTGTGCAGGTAGCGGCAGGGTACTGAAATTGCCATTGTTTTGGCACCGCTCCCTGCGCGGGTCACAACACGACCCTCATTAGCGCCAAAAACGCCCTCCTTGGTCTGGAGCGCGATACCACGCTCCGCTGCCACGTTAAAGGCCAACGCGTACAACTCGCGGTCGTAGAGTGTCCCCTTGTCGGCAAAAGACACGACGGGGCCCTTTTTGAGCGAGCAGACCACCTTGTCGGCGGGAGCGCCTTCGATATCGCCCGCCGTGGTCGTTTCAAGAATAATTGCAATCTCCGGCGCGGTGGCATTAGCTGCCGCCGTAGCACCAAACATTGAGGATTCCTCACCGCAGGTGAACACACCGGTCAACTCCCACGGGCAATCGGAGCAAAGCAGGTCAATAAGCAACGCACAGCCGATGCGGTCATCCAGCGCACGGGAGAGTAACATCCCCTCGCCAAACTCGCAAAATGGTGCGTCAAAGCAGGCCGCGTCGCCAAGGCTAACCACAGAGGAAGCCTCCTCCTTAGAGCATGCACCGATGTCGATATAAAGTCCTTCAGACTTTAGCTCTGCCTCGCGCTCATCGTTATCCAGATGGTGCCACGCTTTGGCGCCAATGACGCCCAGAATACCCGCATCTCCAATGCGAACGCGACGGCCGTGCATCACACGCGGGTCAATGCCGATCGGCGAAAACTTCAGTAGTCCTTCATCGGTAATGGCCGTTATCAGCATGCCCACCTCGTCCATGTGGGCAAACAAAACAATCTTCTTTTGAGGCTTCTGGCCGCTCTTGACTGCAATCAGATTTCCCAGGGGATCTACGGTAAGGGCGCACTTGCCCGAAAGCTGCTTTTCAATGACGGCTCGGACACGGCTCTCATCGCCTGAGATACCTCGCTCGGCGCAGAGGATTTTTATCGGCTGTTGCATAAGCCACCTCCAACTGTCTCGGCGATCAGCTTCGCTGTATTCTCAACATCCGAAAGCGAAACGACCTCGCCCGGCGTGTGCATAAAGCGCAGCGGAATCGATACCAACGCCGCACGCACACCCTTGCCAGAAACGGCGATGGCGTCTGCGTCGGTGCCGGTGCGACTAGCCATCACTTCAATTTGCCACGGAATATTGGCGCGCTTGGCTGTCTCAGTTAACCGCAGTGAAAGGCGACGGTCTAAAATCGGTGCAACGCCGATCATCGGGCCCTTGCCCATCTCGCCACATGCCTCGGCTTTTTCATCGGGGGTCAGCCCCATCGAAACGTCAACGACAAAGGCAAAATCGGGCGCAACGGCAAAGGCCGAAGTCGCAGCGCCTGAGGATCCGACTTCTTCCTGAGAAACGAGTGCCACAATAATTTCGGCCTTTTCAGTCTTTTTTAGTAGTTCGGCCGCGCGTATAACCGCCGCGCATCCCGCACGATCATCCAGCGCCGCTGAACAGACACGGTCGCCAAACAGCGGTTCTAAAACACCATCTAAGACGATGCGGTCACCAAGGGCAACCTTCTCGCGCGCTGCCTCGGCACTTAAACCGATATCAACCGATAATTCTTCGGGTTTCGCAGTTTTTGTTTTACCATCCGAAAGGTGCGGCGGCGTCGCCACGACCACGCCTGGGAGCTTGCAACAAGCTGTATGCACGGTTACACGCGCTCCGGCGAGGGTGCGCCTGTCTGGCCCACCACACGCGGCCACCTTTAAAAAGCCCTTATCGGTGATTCGAGTCACCATCAGGCCAACCTGATCAAGATGAGCCACCAGCATGACACGCGGTAGCCCAGCCTTGACTGGCGGCACATAACACAACACACTCCCCAGCGGCGTGTGTTCTACCCGACCAAGCGGCGAGAGCAGCTTTTCGGCCGCCTTGGCGGCGTCGGCTTCATCGCCTGAAACCCCCGTCGCCGGGCACAATGTTTTTAACAAATCCAGCATCAGTATCTCCTTTGTTTAAAGGGCATTGACCAGTTTCTTATAGTAATTGCCCCGCTCTTCAAAATTAGAAAAGGCGTCAAAGCTGGCGCAGGCAGGGCTCAAAGTTACCACGTCGCCAAATTTGGCATTTTCATTGGCCTGTGCCACGGCATCGGACAAATCCTTCGCACGAATGATTTTTAGCCCGCTGGCTTTAAACCCGTCCGCCTCGGTGACCGCCTGCTCAATTTTATCGGCGGTTGGCCCGGTGAGTATCAGCAGTTTAACATGATTGAGCACCGGACGCGCCAGCGGCTCAAACGGAATTTTTTTGTCATAGCCGCCTGCAATTAAAATCAGTTTTTCTTCAAAGCTCATTAGCCCCGCCACCGTTCTTGTGGGGGAGGTGGCGATTGAATCGTTATACCAGCGCACGCCATCCTTGAGGCGCACAAATTCAATGCGGTGCTCAACCCCGCCGAACGTGCGGGCGGCATCACAAATCTGCTTAGGGGTGGCGGTACCCCAAGCGGCGCTGACAGCCGCCAGAACATTTTCAACATTATGCAAACCCGGCAACTTTATCTCGTTGCGATTCATCAAAAAGACCGCGCGACCGCCCGTGCTGTGGTAAAGGTCGCCTTTACTGTCCATCCATGCACCGTTTTGCACTGGGCGCTGTCGCGAAAAAAAGGATAGCTGCCCCCGCACCTCTTCTTTAAATGCCTCGGCACCGGCGCTGTCTGCGGAGAGCACTGCCCGTGCAAAAGCACTCTGGTGACGCACAATATTGCGTTTTGCACCGACATATTCCGCCATATCCTTATGCACATCGAGATGATTGGGGCTGATGTTGGTCACGACCGCCACATCGGGTGAGCAGCGCATCGACAACAGTTGGAAGCTTGAAAGCTCAATGACGCACAGATCGTTTTCGCTCACCATATCTAGAATTGGCAATAGCGGCTTACCGATGTTGCCACCTAAATGCACCGTCTTGCCAGAGCGTCGCAGCATCTCGGCAAGAATGCTTGAGGTGGTGGTTTTTCCGTCCGAGCCGGTCACGCCGTAGATCGGGCAGGGGCACAAACGCATGAAAACCTCCAGCTCACTGGTGACGATTTTGCCCCGCTCACGCGCTCGGGTTAGCTGGGCGGTGGTAAAAGGCAGGCCTGGCGTGCGGAAAATGATTTCGCCGTTTAGATCTTCCAGGTAATTCTGTCCCAATGACAGCTCGACATGCGCTTTTTTCAGGCGCTCTATCTGTTCGGGACGAAACTGATCTTCAGCTCGGCTGTCGTGCAGCGTCACCTGCGCGCCGCTCTGTACCAGCCGAAACAAAAGCTCCGAATTACTCACCCCGAAGCCGATGACGTCTATTTTTCGATCTTTCATAAGAGGGAAAAAGTTCTTGGCATTATAATACATAAGAAACTCCCTTCTGCCGCTGCATTCTATGTGTATGAAAAAGTTTTCACCCTGCGCAGCATGACTGATGAAAGCTTTCGCACAGCAAACACTATTTAAAAGTTTATGCTTCTTTTGGTTTGAAATAATGAATTAAATATAAAAGCTTTCCAAGATGACGCAAGAATAAACATTAGAAAAAAGAATCCAAAAGTTATCATTATATTAAATTAAAAGGCGTAATAATTTATACGCACAATCAGGCTACAATAAACGAAGCTGCTGTACCGAAAGAAAACAGCGTTCCTTCGTAAAAAACGGTCTGAATGGATAACTATGCTATTTTAGTATTATATCGTTTTACAGGTAAAATATCAATTGGCTTACTTTTTTTAACATCTTTTTCGTGCGGGCTGCGTATAATGGTAGAAGCTATTTTAAAAGGAGACGGCAACTATGGAACAGAATGAAAGCGACTATAATGTATTGTTAAATTTTATGGAGTGGTTTGAAGTGCAGGGAGATATCGACGACTTCGTCTTTTATGACGAGGTTGCCCTAATAAGCGAAAAGTAAGCCCGGGCAGAAGCCACTTTCTGCCCGGGTCTGCTTTTTACTTTTAAATTGTTACGTTGCGATTATTTACCCGACATTTCGCACTGTTTAACAAAGTTGAGAAACAGCGGAGCTGAATCGGGCCCATGGTGTACAAAGCGGTCAACGCCGGTCATTCGTTCAGGGTGCCACTGCACCGCAAAAATCGGCAAAGTCGTGTGCTCCATCGCCTCGATAACCTCGCCACAGACAGCGGCACAAACAAAGCCCTCTGCCATCATCTTAACCGACTGGTGGTGGTAGCTGTTGGTTATGATGCGGCTACCATAAAGCTGATGCAACTGTGATCCGGGCATCAGTTCGGTCATATGCACGCAGTCGTGTGGCTTATCGCCCCCGCTGTGTACAACCCCAAGCTGGGTAGGCAGATCCTGCCATAATGTGCCGCCAAAATAGCTGTTAAGAATCTGCATACCGCGGCAGATTCCGAACACCGGCTTCTTCGCTTTCACAAAGCGCTCAAGCAGTTTATATTCCATCGCATCGCGCTGAGAATCAATTTTTCCACACTCCGGGAGCGCTTCTTCACCATAAAGCGCAGGATCGAGATCCGGCCCGCCAGTGAGCAGCAGCCCCTGAACCCTCTCGACCAAATCCTCCGCCAGTTCACCGTTATCAAGCGGCAACAGTGGAATGCCCCCTGCACGGGTGACGGCGTCGGCATAGTTTTGATAGAGGTATCGACGGTTTTGCCCGTTTGTGGAAACTTCGTACCCCGCAGTAAGTAGTATCAATGGTTTCATATATGTCCCTCCTGCAGCACGGCGGCAATATAGTGTATGGGCAGCCCCATATCACGAAACATCCGCTCGTGTTCTGTCATAATAGCCGAAGCCTCGTGAGAGGCTGGCAGATCAACAATATGTTCAACTATCTTAAATCCACATTCAGTAAGATATTCCCCGGATGCTTCAAAAAGAATGTCGTCGTCGGTTTTAAACCACAGCTCGTGCCCCGGCATCAAAAATTTTTTATAGAGCGCCAGCTGTCTGGGGTGGGTGAGCCTATGCTTAAAATCGCGCTTTTTAGGCCACGGATTGCAAAAGTTAATATAGATCTTCGCAATTTGGTCCTCGGGGGCGAGCATATGATCAATCCATTCTATGTTATGGGCGGCAAGACGGAGATTGTCCACCGCGCCCCCACCCTCGGAATAGACCCGCTCGGCATTACGTTTGGCAAGACCAAGCACCTCACTTTTAAGGTCAACGGCCAGAAAATTGATGTCGGGGTTCTCAAAGGCCTTCTGAGCGATAAACCCGCCCTTGCCACAGCCTAGCTCTAAATGCAGCGGCGCTCCGGGCCGGGCAAATGTCTCTTTCCAATGCCCGCGACAGTCGTCGGGGCGGTCTATAACAAACGGGCTTTCGGCAAGTTCAGGCCGAGCCCATGGTTTTCTTCTGATTCGCATTTGCATCCTCCGTGCTTAAAACCTTTATAGATACGCTTATTTAACGGTGGCACAAGACAGACCAACCTATTTTTCTTGCAGCATAAAACGAAGCGCAACTTCTTTTTGCGCGGTGCGCAGAAAATCGACCGGTCAAGTACATGCACTGAATAATTCGCCATGTCCTGAGTAGTAATAGTATATAGCAAACCCTTTGCCTGTGCAAGAGGTTTGCCTTTATCGAAAAACCTGCCGCGCGTATGATTTTTCCCTAACATTTATATGCGCTTTTTATATCTAAAAACGCTTAAACCTCTGATTTTATTCCGCAAAACCCGTTTCCAGGTCGATCAAGTCTATTTTACCTTGCAGGGGTGACCATTCTCCTACGTTTTTCACATAAAATTATAAGAAATGTGTGAGTATTTTACTAAATTCATTTTTTTATACATTTTGGGTAGAAAACGCATTTAAAGTCTGATAAAATAAAATCAATAATCTGCAAGTTTAAGAAAGGATCCTGCATGATAAAGCTATACGACGCAGTTTCTGTCCCTAATAATGCTCAAATTTCAAAACGGATGTGCTTGGCTCTTGCACTTTCGTTGATCGTCGCGGGCTTTGCTCTAGAAACACCCAAAAACATTTTAGATGGTCTTATCGCATATATTCTTTGTTCTGATATTTTAATTACCGACTATTTTGTTATTGGTTCCATCGGCGCAGCACTGGTAAACGCCGGCATCGTAACCCTGATTTCAATTGGCCTAACACTGCTAATCAAAACGCCATATAATGGCGGCACCATTTCAATGATGTTTTTGATGGCGGGCTTTTCGCTGTTTGGAAAAAACCCCCTCAACATCCTGCCGTTTTTCCTAGGTGTCTGGATTTATGCAAGGGTCAAAGGACAACCGATGTCGCGCTATACCAATGCAGCGCTTTTTTCTACGACACTTGCACCGATCGTCAGTGACATTCTGCTAAAAACCCCTGTGCATCTATTCCTGAGAATCATTCTTGCTGCCGGTGTCGGTACTTTGATCGGCTACATAATTATACCGCTAGCCGAACATTCCTTTTCGACCCATATGGGCTATACCCTCTTTAACTTTGGCTTTACCGGTGGCCTTATGTCGCTGATGATCGCTTCGGTTACAAAGGCGATGGGCGGTTCGATTAAAACCTCCATGATCTGGTATGACGGCTTTCCAATGTCTATGTTGATTTATCTTGTAGTATTAATTGTGGTACTGATCGTTTTTGGTTTTTTGCTGTGCAATTTCAACCTGTTGTCCTACTGGCGTATTATGCGTCACTCGGGGCGTTCCCCTACCGATTTTGTCATTACCGACGGCATTGGCGCAACCATGATGAACATGGGCGCAATGGGCATTGTCTCGCTGGGATATGTATTGCTGGTAGGCGGTGACCTTAACGGTCCTGTGTGTGGTGCAATCCTCACAGCAATCGGCTTTGGCGCAGCCGGAGAGCATCCTAAGAATACCGTTCCTATCATGTTTGGTGTCTGGATTGCCTCGCATGTTATGTTCCCCACCCAAACCGACCCCGGCATGCTTTTAGCCGCGCTATTTGGCACGGCGCTTGCGCCCGTATCAGGCCAGTTTGGCTGGTATTATGGCATTGTCGCCGGTTTTCTGCATGCTGCTGTCGTGCTGGCGGTTGGCGATCCCTGCGGAGGTTACAACCTTTATAACAACGGCTTTGCGGCTGGCTTGGTTGCACTGGTCATGGTGTCTTTAATTCAGGGCTTTTCGCGCCGGTGGCGCAATGCCGACCGCTAAGCTTTACTTTCCCAACCAATATTTCATAAGCGCCCTCACAAACGAGCTTTTGTTCGTTTTGTGAGGGCGTACCGTTTATCGGTTGTAGTAACAACTTGACGACTTTTACGGGAGAAGTTCCTTCAATAATTGCTGTGTATAAATTTAGCCCTTTTCTTTTGATGTTCAGTGCGCTATGATAAATTAATGAAAGGACGGATGTGTAAATGTCGTTGACCATGAGTGCTGTCGGTTTTGCTCTTAGTATTGTACTTATTGTTGTATGTGTGATCATTGACAAAAAGCAGGGTGAGGATAAATGTCGGCTTATTATTTCTATCACCGGTATTGTGTCCATGATGTGCCTGTTTTTTTTACTAGTAAATCTATTGATGACTACTGGATTACTTAAATAGGATAAAAGCCGAGGCATTAGGCAGATTCCTTACCTCTGCGTCATTTCCCCCAAAAATAAAAGTGCTGCTGACAAAGGTCGACCTTTGTCGGCAGCACTTTCTGTTATTATTTAAACTCCTTAACCATCTGCTGATAGGGCAGCACCTGAAAGCCCATCTTTTGGTATAGGCTCTTTGCCCGCATATTTTCCGGTTCTATCTCCAGACGCATGCGCGCTAGCGAATGACCATATTCTGCCTCAAGCGTTGTAAACAATGCCCGGCCCAGCCCCAGCGAACGGTATTCCGGCAGAATAAATACCTCTTCGATCCAGACCGTCAGCCCGCCGCCTTCGCACGAGAAGGTTTTTGCGATCAGCGCATAGCCCGCCGGTTTTCCGTCATGGGTTAAGATGTATCCGTCCGCATAAACATCTGAACGCATCAGCTCATCAAAAGTCGCCTCGATGTATTGCCTCGGAATGGTATGCTGTACCGCATCCGAGCTGTAAAATTGCTGTGCGAGCCCGATGTAGGTTTCACGGTCGTTTGGCTCAACTTTTCTGATCATCGTTGGATCCCCTTCCGTTAAATTGTAAAGAGGGGTGAAAATTTCACCCCTCAGCTTGTCGAAAAAGCTTCGCTTCGCTCAGTCTTTTACACCAAGCTTTGCAAAATAGGCAGATTACCTGTTTTCGCCTGCGGGCGATCAATCTGGCGCACGTTGTACGCCCCAATGCAAAAGTGGGGGCTCACCGCCAGACCGCTTGAGCGGCTTGACGGCTTGGCTAATTGCAGCGGGTGGCATGAATGCCCGCTACGGCTCCCGCCGTCCTTTCACACTTTTCCTCCGTTACTGTTTTACACAGTTCACTTTGTCAACAGTCTAAAGGGGGAATTTTTCCATCGTAATAATCAAAGCTTACAGATGCAACGCTTATCGCGCATCTACCGCAGCCATATGCTCAATAAGCATCAACACCTTGTTGGAATAACCCCATTCGTTATCGTACCACGCCAGCAGCTTGATGAAATTATCGTCAATCATAATACCGGAGCTGGCATCAAAGTTACAGGTGTGTGTGTCACCCAGAAAATCGAGTGAAACCACCTGCTCGTCATAATAGGCCATTATGCCCTTCATTGTGGTTTCGGTCGCCTTTTTAACCGCAGCGCAAACTTCATCATAGGTTGTTGATTTTTCTAAACGTGCAGTAAGGTCAATCACGGAAACATCAGCGGCGGGGATACGGAACGACATACCGGTCAGCTTGCCCTTGACCTCAGGGATAACCAGCCCGCACGCCTTTGCAGCACCAGTGGTAGAGGGAATGATGTTGCCAAACACCGAACGTCCGGTGCGCCAGTCCTTCATCGAACGTGCATCCACAACCTTTTGCTTTGCAGTTGCGGAATGGATTGTGGACATCAGACCCTGTATGATACCAAACTCATCGTTGACGACCTTGACAAGCGGTGCCAGGCAATTGGTTGTGCATGAGGCATTAGAAACCACCGTCATATCGCTGGTGTAGTCGTTGTGGTTAACACCCATGACAAAGGTTGGGGAGTTGTCCTTAGCCGGAGCGGTAATCACGACTTTTTTAGCCCCCGCAGCAAGATGTGCGGCAGACTTTTCGGCTGTGACATAGGCGCCGGTCGATTCAACAATATATTCCGCCCCCACCGCACCCCACGGCACTTGAGCGGCGTCGCCTTCGCTAAAGACGGGAACTTTAACCCCGTTAAAGATTAATCCCTTTTCATAAACCTCCACCGTGCCGGGAAAACGGCCAAAAGTGGAATCATACTTCATCATATACTTCATATACTCAAGGTCTACATTGCGGTAGTTGACAGCGCAGACTTCAAAGCGCTCAGGCATCGCCAGCGCCTGCCGCAATACGACTCTGCCGATTCTGCCAAAGCCGTTAATGCCGATTTTTACTGCCATAAAGAAACTCCTCCAGTTACAATATAGGACTCCGCTGCTATTGTAGCACGGCTCAGCAAATGTGGCTAGAGCGCGGACGCCAATAAATTTGCGGTTTTGCCTCAACAATTTGGTGAGTTTCTCAATTAGTTCGGCACTTTGTAAGTTTTTTAGCAATTTTGGCGCACATTTGTATTTTAAAGTACCAAAAGCAGCCCTACCAAGAATTTTCTTCTCAGTATGGCTGCTTTGCACAAAACTCAAAGAATTTTACTGCGCGTCCACCGACGCCATATGCCCGATCAGCATGAGCACTTTGTTGGAATAACCCCATTCATTATCATACCAGCTGATGAGCTTGACAAACTGTTCGTTGAGCAAAATGCTGGCCTTCGCATCAAAAATAGAGGTATGCGAATCGGTGATAAAATCGGAAGATACTACTTCTTCATCGGTGTAGCACAAAATGTCCTTCATATCACCTTGGGCAGCCTTCTTAATCGCCGCGCAGATTTCTTCCATCGTGGCAGGCTTTTCGAGGCGGGCGGTGAGATCCACCACCGAAACATCAAGTGTGGGAACGCGAAATGCCATACCGGTCAGTTTACCGTTCAATTCGGGGATAACCTTACCAACGGCCTTTGCAGCGCCGGTCGACGCAGGAATAATATTTGCTGCAGCCGCTCTGCCGCCGCGCCAGTCCTTTTTTGAGGGGCCGTCTACCGTCTTCTGGGTCGCGGTGGTTGAATGCACCGTCGTCATAAGGCCCTCTACAATACCGAATTCATCATTGATGACCTTGGCCAGCGGCGCTAAGCAGTTGGTGGTACAGGAAGCGTTGGATACAATGGTCATGTCCTTGGTATAAGTGTTGTTATTGACGCCCATAACAAACATAGGGGCATCCTTTGAGGGAGCGGAAATAACAACCTTCTTGGCGCCGCCCACAAGGTGCGCCTTAGCCTTATCAACTGTGGTGAATACGCCAGTGGATTCCACAATATATTCCGCACCGCAGTCACGCCATGCAATTTCAGCGGGGTCCTTGCACTCGAAGACCCTAATCGCTTTGCCATTGACGACAAGCTTGCCGTCCTCGACCGTTACGCTGCCGCCAAAACGGCCATGTATCGAGTCATATTTTACCATATATGCCATATAGTCCGGATCAATAAATGGATCGTTAATTCCAACAATTTCATACTTCTCCGGCTGCTCGACAGCCGCACGGAAAACTAGTCGACCAATTCGTCCAAAACCGTTGATGCCAATTTTTATCGCCACTCTAGTTACATCCTTTCAAAATTATATTAACTGCATTTTTATTTTGTCTATTTTATATCACATAATTTAGATAATAACAAGAGCAACCAAAAATTTTTGGTAAAATTAACACAAAATCTTTATTTTCTTTGGAAACGATTTTCACGTTAAAACACTAATATATAAAAAATTCCTAAATTTAGAAATTTTGTCGAAGCGCGTTGTTTCATGTCGAATAGTATGGTACTATACTAATATAAATATTTCTTGTAAAGGGGTCGTTTATATGCAATCTCAACTATCCCTAATTCAACAATTGCATAGCAAATCCCCCATCCCGTTTGCAGTAGCTGACCACGACCTATTAATAGTATGGGTCAACGAATGCGCCCTTAGGCACTATCCCGCATTGTCCGTTCCTAACGGCCTTTCTCTGCTGGTTAATTCTGCACAGCTTGATGCGATTAAAAAAGCCACCCCTAACGAACCACATGCTTTTTCTGTTCCACTCACTGCCATGGCTCATTTTGCGGCGTCGTTCACCCCAATTGAAGACGGTTTTCTCATCTCTTTTGGGTTTTCCGACTCGCAGGATACGCCTATGCTGCCACAGAGCATCGACTTTTTGACTTCTGCTATTTCCGAGAGGCTGCGCGCCCCTCTGTCAAATATTTTTGCGGGTATTTCCACCATTGCCCGCATGCCCGATGTTCAGCAAAACGAACGGTTGTGCGCATTGACACAGCAGATAAATCTCAACAGCTATCACATGTTGCGTTTTACTATTGATTTTACAGCGCATCTTCGCTTTATGCTGGGGAAAGAGCCATTTTCGCCCGCGCTTCTGGATCTGAGCGATCTTTTAAGACGGTTGGGGCTAGCCGCCGGCGTACTGACAGATTCAATCGGTATTGGACTTTCTTTAGATATACCCGAAGCGCCGGTATACCTGATGTCTGACGATACGCTGCTTAGTCACGCCCTGCTCCATATTATTTCCAACTGCTGCCGCTTTACCAAGCCCGATAATTCCATTGCAATCACACTGACTGCCGATGACGCCCGCGCACACATCACGATAAGAGATCGCGGCCAGGGCATTCCACAAAGCCTGTTGGATAAAGTGTGTGAGCCTTTTTTTTCTTACGATCACGAAGGCTTGCCGATGTCTGGCAGCGGCCTTGGTTTATCAGTGGCGCGACAGATTATCGCCCTGCATGACGGCACCTTAGCTATTGCGTCAAAGGAAGATGAGGGCACCACCGTAGCCATCAGCCTGCCGCTGGCTCCGGAGGACGACGACACCCTAATCTTAAAAAGTCCGCCGCCAGTCGCGGACATGCTGCGCGACCGCTTTTCGCTGCTGCACATCATTCTTTCTGACAGTTGCAATGCGCCACAGCCATAGCTATAAATGCCTATGGTATGGCACAAGGCAGAGTAGCCAACAAAAGTATGGGTCAGGTTCACTTAAACAAGGGTTTGCGATCTGCACAGAGCGGACAGCAAACCCTTTGGCTTTTATACGCGCATCACAACGCTTTTTAACATCCACCTTAGAGATAATTTAATATCTATCATTTCGCAAAGGGCTTTTAGTATTTTTCTTGCAACTTTATGTTTTGCGCGCTATGATGGATTTTGCATAAAGGCTTGCCTAATCGGCGAAGGAGCTGCCCATGAATCGTTTTTTACCTGAGAATTTAATTGAATGCCGTCTTTGTCCGCGCAACTGCGGCGCTGACCGCACCTCCCGCTTGGGTTATTGCAAAGCCGGACCGTACGTTAAAATTGCCCGCGCGGCGCTGCATCACTGGGAGGAACCCTGCATTTCGGGTACAAAAGGCTCAGGCACCATCTTTTTTTCGCACTGTACGCTAGGCTGTGTGTTTTGCCAAAACCAGGAGATCAGTCATGGCGGCAAGGGACAGCTGGTTTCGTCCGCCCGTCTGGCCGAAATATTTCTCGAGCTACAGGGACAGGGTGCACATAACATCAACCTTGTCACCCCGACGCACTACGCCATTGGAATTATCGAGGCCTTAAGGCTGGCGCGGCAAAACGGACTTTCGCTGCCGGTTGTATACAATTGTGGCGGCTATGAAAAGGCTGAAACCATCCAAATGCTTTCACCTTGGGTCGAAGTTTGGCTGCCCGACTTTAAATATGCGCAGGAGAAACTTGGATTAAAATATTCCGCTGCGCCAAATTACCCTGAGACGGCACTGG
>JAEWNU010000165.1 GCA_023456995.1 Bacillota bacterium | reverse complement strand
GCGGTGCGGTATTCTCCGGCGGAAGTGTGGCGCGGTGGCGTCACACCATTTGCGTTACGGCCACGCTTGAACACCGCCATCTCTGCCTCGGTCAAGGTGGGTGCAATCACGGCAAAACCGCGTGCCTGCGCCGTTGCCCGAACCATCTCCACCGCCAGCGTGTGCAGCTTGTTGGCCGAAAGGCTAGTATAGCGGTTGACAATCTCTTCACGCACCAGCATCTCATATACACCATCACCGACAAAAGCCAGTGTCAGGGGGTTAATCAGCCTGAGATCGGGCAATTTTTCTGCATTCAGCATATAACAGCTCCTTATCTCAGGTAATCGAACTCAAAACCGTCGATGTCAACGGTATCGCCTTCTTTGATGCCCATTTCCTCCAACTTGTCAATGATGCCGCTATTACGCAGTGAACGCTGAAGGTACTGCAGCGATTCGTAGTCGTCCATATTGACCGAGTTCAGAATATACGGCAGCCATTTCGCTGTAATATAGTATATCCCATCGTCGCCTCGCGTAATCTCAAACTGACGCTGTCCGGCAGAATCCATGTCCATTTGCGGCAGCGGATCGGGTTCATAGCGCAGCACCGGTGGCAATTGATCCAACTCAGCGGCCACTGCATTCATCAGCGGTTCTATGCCCTGATTTGTCGCCGCAGAAATCGGGAACACCCGATAGCCGCGCTGTTCCAGCGTCTTTGTAAAGCTGTCCACCTGCTCCGACGACGCAATATCGCACTTGTTTGCAGCCACCAGCATCGGCCGCTCAGCCAGTGCCTCTGAAAAATTTGCTAGCTCACGGTTAATCAGGTCGAAGTCATTGAGGGGTTCTCGTCCTTCGCAACCGGAGACATCCACAACATGAACCATAAGGCGGCAGCGCTCAACATGACGCAAGAATTCATGACCCAGCCCCACACCTTCTGAAGCGCCCTCAATCAGTCCGGGAATATCCGCCATAACATAGCTTTTTTCAGCATCCACCCTCACGACGCCTAGCACCGGAGTCAGAGTAGTAAAATGATAGTTGGCAATTTTGGGTTTGGCCTCGCTCACCATCGAAATTAGCGTCGATTTGCCCACATTCGGGAAGCCGACCAGTCCCACGTCCGCCAGCAGCTTCAATTCAAGCTGAACGTCAAATTCCTCACCCGGCATGCCCGGCTTTGCAAAGCGCGGTATCTGCCGAGTAGGCGTGGCAAAATGCTGGTTGCCCCAACCGCCACGACCACCGCGGGCGATAACCACCGGCGCATCATCCGAAATATCTGCCAACAGTCTACCCGACTCACGCTCGCGTATCAGCGTACCCATCGGTACACGAATGACGAGATCCTCGGCATTTTTGCCGCTGCACTGACGGCGGCCACCCGGTTCACCCTCGGGGGCAAAATAACGGGTTTTGTATTTAAACTCCATCAGCGTGGTTTTGTTGGTATCGGCCACAAACACGACATTACCACCGCGTCCGCCGTCTCCGCCGTCCGGACCACCTGCCGCAACATATTTTTCACGGTGGAACGACACACTGCCGTCACCGCCTTTGCCGCCTTTAATTTTAATAAACGCCTTATCAATAAACATGCTTTTCCCTCCTTTGTGGGGGCGCACACCAATAGTTTTAC
The DNA here is from genome assembly GCA_023456995.1 of Bacillota bacterium. Taxonomy (GTDB): domain Bacteria; phylum Bacillota; class Clostridia; order Oscillospirales; family Ruminococcaceae; genus Yanshouia. The sequence goes on along the minus strand of JAEWNU010000165.1, from coordinate 3,427 downwards.
CCATCGGGTGCGGGTTATCCTGTTCACAGCAGTTGTGCAGAAAAGAGCAACCCGCATAACTTTTCAGCCGCCCTCTAATCGAATCGACATCCTGCTTTTTTTATACAGCCTACTGTGAAAACGTCATGAATCTGTTTTAGTTATGCAGTGCGCCCCTGTAAATCGCATCACAAGGCCACAACACAGAAAAATCCCGAGCGAACGCTCGGGATTTTTGTTCGTAAGCTTAGTTCTCTGCCGCGTAGACCGAAGCCTTCTTGCGGTCACGGCCGAGGCGCTCAAAACGGAGCGTTCCGTCAGCAAGCGCGAACAGAGTGTCATCCGAACCGATACCGACATTCTCGCCGGGATGGATGTGGGTGCCTCTCTGACGAACCAAGATATTGCCAGCCTTTACAAACTGACCGTCGGCACGCTTGACGCCAAGCCGTTTGGCTTCGGAGTCGCGACCGTTTTTAGTTGAGCCTACGCCCTTCTTATGTGCCATTGGTTTTGCACCTCCAGTAATAAATGGTTTAGATTTTTTTAAGCGTTAATCGCGGTGATTTCAAGCTTGGTATAGGGCTGTCTGTGGCCCATTTTGCGCTTGGAATCCTTCTTGGAGCGGTAGGTGAAGACGGTGATCTTCTTGCCCTTACCGTTCTTCAGAGCCTTGGCGACAACCTTGGCTCCCGCTACGGTGGGGGTGCCCACAACAGCGCTGTCATCCTTGCCAACAACGAGAACGTTGTCGAACTCGATGGTCTGGTCGGCCTCAACGTCGAGCTTTTCGACGAAAATCACGTCGCCCTGAGCGACACGATACTGCTTTCCGCCGGTAATGAATACTGCGTACATGTTACACCTGCTTATCTGTTCAGTCTCGCTGCTTTTGGGCGTCACCTTTGGTTAAAAAAGGCGCACTTATAGCCCGAAACATGCGGCAAAAATTATGATAACATAGACTTTTGGCTTTGTCAAGGCATTTTTCTGCTTTTTGCAACAACTTAAGATCATTAAACTATTGTTTTTTGTGATCTTGCCAATGCATTTAAAAAGACTCTCATTTAACAAAAGAACCCGCAATCATGACACCCAGCATTACACCATAAAATGTAGAACTCCACGGATTGGATGTGATCATGCAGCGCCCTGACGCACAACCGACAAAGCGATAGTATAAATAGCCGGCTAAAGCACCTACAACTCCGCCAATTGTATAAATTAAAATTTTCATAGCAATCACCTCATGGGTATCATGCTATCAAATTTCACAAGAAAATACTGTAACTCAATCACAATGATTGCAACGCAACCTGCTATGCGAGCCACAAACATTTCTAGAATTTTTGTTAATCCTGGCCGTGACCTGTTTTATCAGTGCCCCCTGGGTTTTTATCTTCGGGTATTATGTCTTCTGGCTGTAATTGCTCCGTTTTATCGGTCTGGGTGTTGTATCCCTCTTTTGTCACATCCGCCGTTACAGGAACCGTCAGCAACATCCACACTGGAGCAGTACCATCGGCCAGCTTCTTACGTGCTGCAAACCAGAGCAACGCGGCAAGCGCCACCATGCAGCCCGCCAGAACCTGAGAGACACGTATGCTGCCCGCGGTCAGGCTGTCCGTACGCAAGCCCTCAATCACCGCGCGTCCTATACCGTTGATGAAAAAATACAAAAGTGTCAGTTCACCGTTGAATTTACGATGTTTGGTGTACCAGACAATAAATAAAAAGCCCAGCATTGTCCATGCCGATTCATAGAAAAATGTGGGATGCACCGGTATGTCGCGCATCTGCAAAACCTGGTCGGCTGTAAAGCCCGGCAGAAGGTCTGGGTGCATGTGAAAATAGCTGTCGATAACCTGGCTGACCATGCGCCAAGGCCCATCAAAATAACCACCGAACGCCTCGATGTTTACAAAATTGCCCCAGCGTCCGATTGACTGTCCTAAAAGCAAGCCGCCCAGAGCAGCATCCAACGCACGCACCACAGGAAGCTTCCAGCGGCGACACAGCAGATAGCCGCAGAGAATCGCCGCGAGAACACCGCCATAGAAAGCAATGCCGCCTTTCCATATCTGCACAATCTCTTCGGGGTGCAACTTGTAATAATCCCAAGAAAAGGCAACATAGTAGGCTCTTGCCCCCAGCATACCTGCAATAATTGCATAGAGAAAAACATCACTAAGCTTCTCTTTGTCAACACCAAATTGCGCGGCACGCCAGGTAGCATAAATAACGCCGAGCGCGATACCGGTCACCACGATGATTCCATACCAGTAGATGGTGAACGGCCCGATAAAAATCGCCACCCGTGAAATGGAAAAATCCAACCCCAATCCGGGAAAAACCAACTTTGCAGCGGTATCCGCACTGGGCAAATGGATAAATGGATCCATACTTGTCCCCCTCTTTTCTGTCTAATCCCGTACCACCGAGAGTGCGCAGCGCACAGGATCAAAATTCTCACGCAGAAAAGCCTGCGCGTCATTTAAGGTCAGCTCATCAATCAGCTCTAGCGGCTCATAGGCGCCAAAGCCTGCGAGTGAGGCCAGCACCATCATGCCCGCCATCGCTTCAACCGAACTGTAAACACCGGCATATCGCCCATAGGCAGCACGGCGTGCGCGCTCAAAAGCCTCAGCGGAAATTCCGCTTTGCTGCAGCTCTTCCACACCTTTTAATATACGCGCAAACACCTCGTCGGGGTTTCTTGATTCGCCTGAGAAGAGGTTCACAAGATAATTGGGACCCGCCATTACTTCGGTACCAAAACTGGAATTGATCAACCCCTCGTCATAAAGCGCGCGGTAAAGCTCAGTCGATTCACCCGCAACCAAGTCGCAGACAATCTCACCTGTTACCTGCGCGAGGATATTCTCGCGGTAGGTTTTAGGTGTACCTTTGAAGCCGATTTGGAATAACGGAGTTGCAACCTCAAGCTTCTGTTCGACTCGGCGCTCTCGTACCGATTGGGGCTCGTCGACTTCCCGTGTGCGCACCGTCACCGGGGCGGCGGGCAACAAAATTTTATCGCAGGCCTTAACCACCGTATCAATGTCAAAGTTGCCGGCGACCGACAGCACCATATTGTTCAAGTTATAAAATGCATTGTAGCAGCGGTAGAGCAGTTCAGCTGTGATTTCAGAAATTGATTCCACCGTTCCGGCGATATCCACTCGAATCGGATGGTTGTGGTACAGCGCCCCCAGCAGGTTGAAATACACGCGCCACTCGGGGTCGTCGTCGTACATCCTGATTTCCTGACCGATAATACCCTGTTCCTTCTGCACCGTCTTTTCGGTAAAATAGGGTTTTGAGACAAGGTTTAGCAAAATTTCAATCGACTGGTCAAACTTATCGGTGCAGCCAAAGAGATACGCCGTGCGGTCAAACGAGGTGTAGGCGTTGGCCGAAGCTCCCGTTTTGGCATACTGCTCAAAGG